>JAJVIP010000005.1:73188-137663 GCA_022072025.1 Elusimicrobiota bacterium | reverse complement strand
AAATGGACAAATTCGTCGCCCCGGCATGTTTTTGGCCGGGGCCCAGGTTTTCTCCCGATGGTGAACCTGGATCCCGGCCAAAAGATTGCCGGGATGACGGCTTAATGCTTACTTTCGCAACAGTCTCTGAAATCATTTTTGTTTTGAATCTATTCAAGAAACGGTTGTTTTCACACCACTCCGTGGCCTTGCGTTCCCACTCAAACATATCCGAGCGGTCCGATGGATTCGCCGGAATCTTTAATTTGGATGAGAGCAGCGGAACCAACGTCACTGACATGAGCAAAGAAGCCAAAAGTGACACAATCACCGTAAACGCGACGTCCGCGAATTGACGGCGAATGTCTTCGCTGAACAAGACGATCGGCACAAAAATCACCACCATAATAAGCGTCGAGGACGCCACCGCGATCGCCATCTCCTTCGTGGCCGTGACCGCCAATTCAATCGAATCAAAATGGGTTTCCCCCGACTTCAACCTCTCTTGAGTGCGGTGCAAAATATTTTCAAAGATCACGATGGAATCGTCCACCATGCGGCCAATGCCCAACGCCACCCCCAACAAAGACATCACATTGATGGTGAACGAAGGCGGGTTTCCCAATTTCTGCATAAACACTCCGTGAAGAAGCATGGCCAAAAATGTTCCCAACACGGCCACTGGAATCGAAAGAATAATTACCCCAATCTGTTTGCAGCGTCTCAAAAAAAACCACAACACGAGCGCCGTGAGAAGGGCTCCTTCGGTGAGCGCGCCGCGCACGTCTGAGATGGCTTGCTTGATGGCCATTGATTGGTCTATCGAAACACCAAGGCCCAGGTCTTTTGGCAATGTTTCTTTGGCTGATCGAATGACTTCTATGGCGCCGCGCGCGGCGGTGATGGTGTTGGCGCCACTTTCTTTTTGGACATAAATGGAAACCGCGGGTTGATTGTTGATGCGCGCGTAGGATTCCGGCTCCAGGTAATAATCTCTCACCGTGGCAATGTCTTTGAGGCGAATGCGCGACCCTTCTTTGGTGATCGCGACGCCCAACTCTTTCATCTCATCAAGCGAGCGAAAATCCGCCGCTACCTGCACCGACCAAGCGTCGCGCCCCTGATCAAACTTTCCAGAAGAGAGCGAGATGTTCGCCGTTCCCAATTCGCGAATCACGTCCAGAATGTTCAAGGTATAGGCTTCCAATTTCGCTTTTTCAAATTCGACCAATATTTTTCGCTGGCGGCCGCCCGAAATTTCCACATTGCCCACGCCGGGAACCCGCGAGAGGAGGGGTTTTAAGTCTTTTTCAACAATGGTTCGAATGACCTCCGGCGTTTTTACGCTGGAGGTGGCGCTAAAGATGACAATGGGATGATCATTTTCGTTGTATCGAGCGACAATGGGTTTTTCAATTTCTTTGGGAAGTTTTCCTTTGATGCGGGCCAATCGTTCGGAAACGTCCAATTGGGCGCGCTTAACGAGAGAGGAATCTTCAAAAAAAAGCGTGACGGTGCTGCGGTCTTTTTTGGAGGTGGAAAGAATTTCCTTGAGACCGGGAAGAGTGGCCACCGCCTCTTCAATGGGAACTGTGACCAGCTGTTCAATGTCTTCGGACGGCATGCCGCCCCGCACCCCCACATAGATGGTGATTTGAGACGATTCCGCGTTCGGCATCATGTCGACGGGCAAGTAGAAGAGGCCGACCAGTCCACCCAAACAAACGCCGATAACCACCATCAGAGTCCCAATGGGTCGACGGATGGAGAGCTGAGTTAAAAACATAGCGCAACTCCGCCGCAACCCAACAAGGGATCAAGCATGGCCGTCGTCCCGGCCCATTTTTTAAAGGATGTGTGCGCCGAGAAGAGCATAAGCCGGGACCCAGCCTCTCCGGAGGATGAGGTGATCCCATCACACCTTCTGCCGGAACGACTGGGCCCCGGCTTATTCACTTGCCAACCATCACTCCACTTAAAAGCAAGGCCGGGGCGACGGCGTAATTCAAACATTTCTTCGTATAAAATCAAGATTCCACGATTCCATTTCATAGGAAACGCGGTGTTACTTCACCGGGACCGTCAGCATGATTCCGGTGTTTTCTTCCACAATCTGAATCCCGGAGAAATTTTTAAATCGATAACTTTTAAAAAGGGCGGTTAATTCTTTTTCCACAAAGGGGAGGACCCTGTCCTGCACAAAGAGCGGCGTCAGTGTGGCGCTCGGTTTGGCCACCAAATCAAGAAGAACGGTGAGCTGTCCTTTTTTTCCCTCGTGATCGCCCAAAGACGCCTTGACTTCCCGGACCACTGCATTTTTTTCCACTTCTTTCTTTTCTCTTAGAGTTCGACGCAGCGTGTTTTCAGCCACCCGCATCAAAAAATCTTCAAACCGAACTTCCTCCAACACATACCGCGTATCGGTTTTGGGGCCCTCTTTGGAATCGATGGCCATCATCATGAGCCGAACCAAATCCATTTCCTGAGGATCAAACGGGATTCGGCGGCCTCCAACCACGAACTCTTCCAACATCCGGTCTTGGGATTGGGTAAAGGAGAGCGCTTCCGCCATGGCCTTGCGCAAATCCTCTTCATAACGCGTAAACGACAAACGGAATTGGGGGTTGTCCGCGTCGACGATTTCAAGGACCATAAACTCAGGCGCTTCTTCAGAAGAAAGCACCACGCGCGCCAACACGGTAAAAAGACCGTTCATCTTCTTGTAAAAACCCGCATCTCCGGAATAGAGTTCGGTGATGAGATCTTTCACCAAAAACCGCAATCCCAAGGTTTTGCCGGTTTGTTGAACGTCCACGTCCAACTTGTATTCCTTCCGGGCCAGTTCCTTGACGCTCTCTTTTAAGGTGTCTTTTTTATAGGTGGGTTTGCAGGCGGGCAAAAGGAAGGAAAAAGTCAAAACTAAAAGAAGAGATCGTGAGGTCATCATAGCGAAACTCCACCGCAACCCAACATGGGATCAAGCATGGCCGTCGTCCCGGCCCATTTTTTAAAGGATGTGTTCGCCAAGAAGAGTATAAGCCGGGACCCAGCCTCTCCGGAGGGTGAGGTGTGTGCATCGCACCTTCTGCCGGAACGACTGGACCCCGGCTTATACACTTGCCAACAATCACCCCACTTAAATGCTGGGCCGGGGCGACGGCGACCCTCAAACATTTCTTCGTATAAAAACAAGATTCCACGATTCCATTTCATAGGGCAGCTCCGCCGCATCCAGAGTGGACGTCGCCCCGGCACGCTTCTTGGCCGGGGCCCAGGTTTTGTTTCTTTAAATCGTATTGGAATAAATTCTGAGAAAAATACAACACCTGGGCCCCGGCCAAACAACATGCCGGGGCGACGATAATCACCTGTTTTCTTTGAAAATTAACATGAAATTGAGATTTCATACTATATGTGATCGCATATTCTCTCTACCCTTCCTGTGATAATGCAGGGGGAGGGATTTCCTGCAAGGAGGCGCGGCGCATTTGCCACTCGGCCATGAGTTTATAGAGAAGCGGAATCACAAAAAGTGTCAGCAGCGTCGACACAAACAAACCGCCAAAGGTCACCACCGCGAGCGGCTGCGCCAATTCATCACCGTGTCCAAGGCCAACCGCCAAAGGCAGGGATCCCAAAACAGCCGTGAACATGGTCATCAAAATAGGGCGAATCCGTCCCAAGCTCCCTTTGATAATGGCCTGATTTAATTCGAGGCCCTCCGCCACCAAACCATTGATGTGGTCAATGAGCACGATTCCATTGTTGACCACAATTCCAGCCAAGATCACCACGCCCAAGGCCGCTACCGATGAAAGCGGCATGTTGGTTGTGAACAAAGTGACGGCGACCCCAATCACCGACAACGGCACCGTGGACATAATGATGAGGGGTTGCATGATCGATTCAAACTGAGCGGCCATGATCATGTATATCAAGAATACCGCCAACAAGAAGGTGTATTTCAAACTTGAGAAGGATTCAGCGATGTTTTTGCTTTCCCCGCCCAACTCCATGGTGATCTCTCGGGTGCCCCGGTGAGCTTTCAGTAATTCGCGCACCCGATTAATGGCCTTGGCGCTGCTCACACCCGAGACTTCCGCCGTCACCACGAACGCGCGTTGTTGATCCAAATGTCGAATTTCACTCGCGCCGGTGCCGGAGGTGATTTGCGCCACATCGTTGAGCGGCACCATCACGCCATTTTGCGGGGAACGAAGCGCCAATTGCCTCAAGCTTTCATTGTTTTCCCGATCCACCTTTCGCAACCGAACCCGGATGTCAATGTCATCTCCGCCCTGTTTGAATTCCGTGGCCACCATTCCTTTGATGGCAATTAAGGAGGTTTTCGCGATATCGGCCACGGAAAGTTGATAGGCCGCCGCGCGGTCTTTGTCCACAATCACTTTGGTTTCTTTCGAGGGAAGCGAAAAGGATGTTTGCACGCCATAAAGAAATGGGTCTTCTTCAAATTTTTTCACAAGTTCATCGGACACCATTTTAAGACGATCCAAATCATTTCCTTTAACTTCCACTTCCACGGGCGCGCCTCCCGCCAAAGCGGAACGCAGCGGACTGTCTTGCAAAATATAGGTCAAATGCCCCCCTTCCAAATTCTCCCGTTTGACTCGGGCTTTAAACTTCTCAATCACTTCACTCGTGCTTAAACCTTTCGACAAATCCACCGTCACCGCCACGCGCGCTTGGTGCGATTGAAGCGCCTCAATGTCCTCATCCTCTTGCGCGGACCCCACGGTCGCCGCCATTTTGATATTCGCGAAATTCCCAAAAATAGCTTCCAATTTCTGGGCCACCGTGTTGGTCACTTCCAAGCGCGTGCCTATGGGCATGTTGAGCTGAACCATAAATTGGCCTTGATCCATTTTCGGCATAAACACCCGCGGGGTCCACACGAGCATCAAAATTGAAAGTCCGACCACCCCGGCCACGATTTTTGCGACAGCCTTCGGGTGAGTGAGAACATATCCCAAATATTTTTGGTAGCGAGAATTGATGGTTTTTTGTTTTTGTTCCGTCAAAATAATCTCACTCAGCCAGGGCATTTTCTTGTAAACGAAAGACAAATCCCAGGGATAGGCCGCCATTCGCGGAATGAAAGTGACTGATACAAACAAAGAAGCCAAGTTGGTGAAGATCGTCACCATAAATAATCCTTGGAAAAGCTGCTGAGCAATTCCACTCACAAAAAGAAGCGGCAAAAAAACCGCAATATTGGTCATCGTGGAAGAAAACATGGCCCCCACCAGTTCATTCGTTCCATCCACCGCAGCCTGAATCAACGGTTTGTTTAATTCTTTGTGATGACGTGTGATGTTGTCCGTCATGCAAATGGAACAGTCCGACATGCTTCCCACTGACAAAGCCAAACCCGCCAAAGTCAACATGTTCATGGAAAATCCGGTCAGGTACATGATGATCAAGGTGATGAGAATGGCCACCGGAATGGCCAACCCCGCGAACAAGGCGTCGCGCAGTTCCCCCAAAAAAATGAACAACACAATAAACGCCAACACGCCCCCCACAATGATGTTGTTGCGCATGTTGGACAAAGCCTCTTTGATATAGATTGATTCGTCGTAAATCACTTCGAGTTCAAACTCTGGGGGCAGTGAACCTTTCAGCTCGGCCAACGCCTCTCGAACCGATTTCGAAACTTTAACGGTGTTGGCCTCGGCCTGTTTTTGAATGGCGATGGAAATATTTTCCTTTCCGTTGAAACGCGAGAAACTTGTTTTGTCCTGAAGAGACTCTTTAATTTCCGCCAAACCATCAAGAGAGATGAGACGCTGATCCAAAGGAGAGCCCCCGCGTTCGCGCCCTTCCCTTCGTTTCCATTTGTAGACCGGATCGATTTCAGGGTTTTCAACTTGAACCACTGTTTTTCCGATCTCAGAAATTTTTGTGAACCGGCCATGGGTGCGAACCAAAAACTCCACCACTTTCCCTTGGGTGGTTCCGGCAGGGTAGTCATAATTCGCGTTTTTTATGGCCTCGACCACCATGGGAAGAGAAATGTGGCTCGCGTCCAAACGCCCGCGGTCCACTTCCACCAAAATTTCTTTTTTTTGCCCTCCTGAAATGGTGACCGCCGCGACGCCTTCGGACTTTTCCAATTTCTTTTTAACAATATCGTCGCAGAGTTTGGTCATCACCGACAATTCCAGGTTGCCCGTGACGCTCACGATCATGACCGGATGGGAAAACGGGTTCACCCGCTTGATGATGGGCTCCTCTGCTTCCTGAGGCAACCGGTCTTTCATCCGGTCCAATTTTTCTCGCGCCGCCAAATGCGCGAAGCCCATGTCGGTGCCCCAGCGGAATTCCATTTTCACGGCGGAGATGCCCTCTTTCGAAATGGAGCGCACTCGTTTCAAATTGGGAACGGTGCCGATCCCTTCTTCAATGGGCTTCGTGATGAGGTTTTCAATTTCTTCGGGAGCGGCGTTCGGATATTTCGTGATGATCACCAGTTGAGGCACGGAGATATTCGGAAATAGCTCACGGGGAAGCTGAGTCCATGAAAGCAGCCCGAATATAAAAACCCCCAAAAAAACCATGGAGGTCATCACGGGCCGCTTAACGAAAATGGTTCCTAGTTTCAACTCAGCATCCTCGAATTTTCATGTCGGGGCGTCACTCCCGCACCACCTCGGCGCCGGCGACGCGGTCCATATCGGCAAGGGCGATATTGTAGGCGGCGAGAGCGTCTTGTTCGCTGATCTGGGCTTGGGCGTAGGCCACGTCAGCCGTCATGAGTTGAGAGAGTTCCGAGAGGCCCAATTTCACTTTCTCCCGCGTGATCTCCAAATCTTTCTGACGATATTTCAAATCCTCCCGCACCGCTTGCAGTTGTCTCGAAGATTTTTCCAAGTTGTAATAGGTCTGGCGAACTTCGAACTCCGCTTTTCGACTGGCTTCCACGAGTTCCGCCTTCGCGCGGTCATATTGCAACTCGGCCTGACGGGCGTTGGAAACCTGAGGGACCGCGTCCAATATGCCCAGCTCCACCGTTCTTTGCTGAGAATCGGTAACAAAAGATTGACCCAAATCGGGAGCCGTATGTTCCTTGCTGAATGATCCGCGAAGCGTGTTTCCAGAAAAAGGAGCCGACAACTTAAGACCCACGTTCCAGGCAGTGTCCATTTCAAAATCGTCTCCCTCAAATGCGGCTCCCGCTCGTCCGATAAATCCGGACGCATCAACTTTTAAATTTTTATCTCCACGCGCCGCCTTCATGTTGTATTTCGCCAATTCGGAATTGAGGGTGGCAATCCGCACGTCAGGCCGGTGTTCTTGAGCCCATGTAATAATGGACTCCACATTAAAACTCAACCGGGCGAATGAGAGAGCGCCTGGAACTGGATCCGGGACAGGATCGGATTGATTGAGAAGAGAAATGACCACCAAACGCGCCAAAGCCACATCTTGTTCGTCAGAGGTTAATTGATAGGAAGCCTGATCGGCTTGAGCGGTGACGTTCAGCACTTCGGATTTGGAGGTCAAATCCAATTTGTGTTTTTTCCTGACCATATCTTTGGTGGCTTCTCCTTGGGCCACCAGTTCGCGGCGAATGCGAAGAATGGATTGATATTTCAAAAGAGAAATGTAGGCCTTTTTCATTTCATAGGTCAAGTCTTGCGCTTGCTTTCGAACATTTTCGATCGCCATCAACCGGTTCAGTTTCGATTGTTGATAAGCCCCATACAAACGGCCCGATTCCCACAAAGGCTGAGTGCCCTGAAGTCCATATTCCTCACGTTTATAGGTCGTCGCTTCAAATCCTTCGAAAACATCGCTTGGGAAAGGATTCGTTTCGCGTCCCCGCGTGTCGCTCACGCGCGCTGTAAGAGCGGGGAAAAGCGAACGTCGCGCCTCCCAAACCCGGAACTTGGCCAAATCCGCCTCGCCCCGTGCCACCGTCAATAATTGGCTGTTTGATTGCGCCGTGACCACAAAATCATCCATACGCGGATTGTTCGGCAAATTGGCGGCGCCTTCATATTTGGCTTTTTGAAAACGAAAATCGAGATCGGGCACATCCACTTTTGTGGTGGTGCGGTCCAAACCCACCACGATCACCCAGCCTTCTTGCTGAACGTGATAAAACACGGAACGATTCAGTTTGAGTTCCAAGTATTCAAGCGGAAATTTTTCTTCTTTGTTGCGAGAGGCGGAGGTGGCATCGTGAAAACTGGAATATCCGTAGCGAATTTCCATGAGAGGGTCGTTCCCCACCACTTGAATGGCATCGCCCGAAGCGTACACCGCTGTGCCAATGAACTGCACGAAAAGCGAAGGGGGATCTTTTCGTTCAAACACGAAGGATTGAACCGGTTTCGAAGTCTGTATCAAAACCAACAAACGGTTTCCGGCGTCATCAATGGACACTTTTTCAAGAACCGCCGGCCCAACGGGCTCCGAAACGGTTGTTGACACCTGAACCGAAGGAAGAGTGGAAGTGGAAGAATCCACCACAGGCTCTTCGGCGAAGAGAGGATAGGACAAGAGAAAAACAAGGAACGCGATTCGAAAATAGAATCTAATACAAACGACATAATTGCTGTGACATACACCAACTTCGTACCTAAGGGGACTGCACAAAACGCTGTCGCCCCGGCAATCTTTTGGCCGGGGCCCAGGTTTTCTTATAGGGGAGAACCTGGATCCCGGCCAAAAGACATGCCGGGAAGACGACCATGTAACTTTTTTTTCTTCGTTCGTATTAGAAAACAGAGGTTTCACTCGGCGCCTCCTTCGGCGCTGCGTTCCTCTTCGGCCCGAGCTTTTTTGAGCGCAGCCGCGGCTTTTTTATGCTCGGGGTTAATCACGAGCACCTGTTTCCATTGCTGGATGGCCATCACGCGGTTGCCTTGCGAGTAGGCGATCAAGCCTTCCTTATAAATTTTTTCACTTTCATCATCCTGCGCTCTTGTCACAAGATCGAGTTCACGTTGAATATTGATATTTCCGGGATCGCGTTTGAGTTGAGACTCCAATTCTCTTTTTCGATCTGAAAAATTCTCAAGTTTGTCTGGAACCTGAACTGTTTCATTTCCTTGATTTGAGGGTCTGGCTCGCCTGAAGAGAGTCTCTCCCGCCACCACGGAAGGAACATAATCGCTTCTGGTCATCCGCTCATTGATTTTCGCGATGTATTCTTTGGCGGTTGAAAATTCGGGGTCCAGATCGACCAATTGTTGGAACAGAGAAAGGGAACGTTTCCAATCTTGCGACGCGTAGGCTTGCAACCCCTGTTCCAATAAATCGTGCAATTCGTTCGACCGGCCTTTGCCTTGAATGCGCAAGATTGCTTCTTCAGCCCGCGCCTGGCCTTCCAACGCTTCGATGTCATCTGGCCTCAGCGCCAACACTTTACCCCAAGAATCTTGGGCTTCTTTATAAAGCCCTTGCTCATAAAAGGCTCGGCCGCCCCGTCGGAAGAAATCTTCCTGCTCGGCGACCATCATTTTCTTGAAATTGTTTTCCGCTCTCGCCGTGGCATTGGAGAGTGGAACGTTGTCGGGCTCCATGCGGGAACGTTCGGACCAAATCCGGTAAGCCTTCGCCCAATCGCGGTCCAGATAAGCCAACACACCCCGCGCGAAAGCCCACGTGGTCAAGTTCAGCTTTTTTCTATCAGAAATTTTCTGCATTCGATTTTTTATGGAGGTTAATTCGGCGCGGGCCGGTTTGTAAGAGGGAGTGGCGTCCAGCGCCGCGTGAAAAGAATCGATGGCGCCGACCACATCATTGGATTTTAAAAACTCGCGCCCTTCTCTCACTTTGGATTTCGATAGTTGAAGCGCCCGCGCGATCTTTTCATCTTCCGCTTTTTTTAGGCGTATCTTCACTTTTTCAAGGCCTTGATGCGCCGCTTTGTTTTTTGGATTGATGCGAATGACCTCTTCGAAATAAGAGAGGGCCTGCTTGTTCGCGCCGTCCATGTAAGCGGCAAACCCCTTGGCGAGAATTTTATCTTCCGGGGTTTGGACGTTGAGACCGGCAAAAACAAATTGGCTGAAAACAAAAAGGACCGTCATCCCCCCCCAAACTTTCCGGGGGGAGATGACGGTTGAATTTTTATTTCCCCTCGTCAGGGTTTGCATATTTCTTTTGTTCCTCAATTTTGGACAGCGCCTGCAAGGCTTCTTCATTGGAAGAGTCAAGCTCCAACGCGCGTTTCCACAGCTTCTCAGCCTTCTCTGTTTGGCCGCTCAAGTAGGCTTCCAAGCCTTGTTTATAAAGATTCTTTGATTCTTCAGCGTTTTTGATCGACAAATCCCGCTCCGCGCTCTGCAACGCGGGCGAAATACGCGTGTCGGCGGGATTCAATTCCACCGCCCGTTTGAGCTTCACGACCGCCTCAGCCAATTGGCCATTGTCGGCATTCACTTGAGCCTCTTCAAACAGCACGGCCGCCAACGTGCCCTTCGTCAAATCAAGATAGCGGCCCACTTCTTCATATTCGGGAACTTTGGCTTTCACTTCTTCGAATTTGACCAAGGCATCTTCCAGATTGTTCTTCTGATAGGCCGCCAAACCAGCCTTGTAAGCTTCACCTGCGCCCGCCAAAAGTTCAAGCTCTTGTTGACGACGGTTCGTGTCCGCCATGACCTGTTTTGTTTTTTCCAATTGGGCCGACGCATCGCTATGCGCCGGGTTGATGGTCAGCGTCTTCTCAAAGGCCTTGATGGCATTCGCATAGTCGCCCGCCGCATAAAGGTTCATCCCTTGTTTAAAGGACTCGTGAGCCAAGCTGGCATACCGGTTGGTGATCCGGTCCAAATACACCTTCGAACCCACGTGATCGGGTTGTAAACGAAGGATGGTATCGAACCCTTTCTTGGCTTCCACCAATTCATCGCGGTCAAAGGCCGCCTTGGCATTGGTGAAAGCGTCGGCGATGTCAGCTTCCATTTTCGCCTTGTTTTTGGACAGGGACATTTCCTCGAACTGTTTCTCAATTTTCGCTTTGAGCTCCACCGACGGTTTGTGCCAAGGGGCGATGAGAAGCAAATCGCTCACGGTGCTGTAAGACTGAATTCCTTGTCCCAAAGCCAATTGACGCTCCGCTCGACGGAAAGAATTCTCCACTTGCTCGTCGGCCTGTTTGAGCTGCATGGCCCGGCCAAAACGGACGCCCACGCTCAGGCGGTTGCTGTTTCCCAAATCTCCAAAAGGAACCATGGCATAGTCGATATTCCAATTCGTAAAGTGCAGCCCCATTCCATAGGTCAGCCCGGTTCCCACAAATTCCGAAAGACCGTTGTAACCCACGCGCAATTTCAACAGCTTAAACACGGTGTACTCAAGGCCCGTCGCGAAATAGGCGTCATCACTTTTCGGAGAAACATAATCAGCGCTCAAGGCGAGATTTCCGCCCAAACTCACCAGCCCCGCGCCCAAAACCAAGGTTTGAGGAAGCTCAGAGCCGTTTTGGTCATATTTGATATCAGGGCCCACATTGCGCAGATTGGCCGCCAATGACAAGCCTCGAAGCCGTCCCATCTCAAAGGGATAAAGGAGCCCCAAGTCAATCATCATGCCGGACGCTTTGTATCCCGCCAATTCCGAACTCAAATATTTAACGCTGACGCCTCCCAACAACGGAGACTTTTCCATCAATTGTTTGCCCCAGGCCCCGGTCAAAAGCATATTTTGCGCCTTCACCTGGCTCGTGGCCAAGCCATTGTCGTCATATCCGCTGATATCTCCATAGTCGAGAATATTGAGACCCAAGGCGAAGGTTCCCTTGTTGGGGAGGGGGCGGGCATAGGCGGCTTGGTTGTAACGGACGTTTTCCGCCAATTCGTAGTGCATCACGGAGAGTTCTTGATAGCGAAGTCGAGAAAGGCCCGCGGGGTTCCAATAGAAAGCGTTGACGTCATCGGTCACGGCGGATTGGGATTCTCCCATGGCGGCGCCTCGGGCGCCGGTTCCAATTTTAAGGAAGTCCGCGGTGGTGCTTCCAGCCCCGGCCTCCGCCGAGCCTGCCAGAAGACCCATCGCGAGAAAGAGGATGAGAAATTTTTGGATGAGGGGGTTAGGTTGAATGTTTTTCATATGTAACCAAACTGTAACAAGGTGAGATTAAGAGCGCCTTAAGGCCGGGTTAATTTAGGATTAAATACCAAGCTTGAAAACCCCTTGTTTTTTAGAGGTGTTTTTTAAATCCATTCGAATATGCCGCTTGTGACCGATATCACATTGAAATTTTTATGAAAGGTATCTCTTTAACGTTCTGTGTTACCGACGGAGTGTTATCCCGAACGCAGTGAGGGATCTCTTGATTCGAATAAAAAGGTACGGTCCGTCGCTCCCGCGAAAGCGGGAGCCCAGGTCTTAAACATGTTGTTAAACAACAGGTTGAAAACCTGGGCCCCGGCCAAAAACGTGCCGGGGCGACGATTGGTGTCTAATAATTTTTTTTTAACTAAACCGCATTGGGGCTAATGAGACACTGGCCTGGGGCTTGTAAACCGCCTGTTACAAATTTGTTGCGAAAGATTTACAAGTTCTTAAGAAGATTTTAATGATCGATGGCTATTATCTCCGTCATGAAACTCAACAATACCCTCGACACGTTTTTTCGCTCCTTCACGTTTGCGCTCTCCCTGATCCTCTTCGGAAACAATTGCCTGCTCGCCTATTCCCCCGAAATCAATTTCTGGAATGAAAGACAAAAATCGATCAAAGGCAATGAGCCCCCACGCTCCACCGAAATTCTGGCGCGCACTCCTACCACAACTTCGCAATTTTCATTCCCCTATGGAAACCTCCGAAAAATCCAGGAACCGAAAACCCTTCCACCCCATGCGCGGACCATCCTTCATATCCAAGACATTCACATGAACCTCGAAGCGCAAAAAAACATCGGGAAATTGGTGGAAACTCTGCTCGCGCAAAATCAAGTGGAACTGATGGCTTTGGAAGGCGCATCGGGCCCCATTGAGATCAGCCGGTTTAAACAATTCCCCTTTCCGGCAACTCTGAAGGAAAAAGCCGACCTCTTTTTAAAAGAAAATAAAATTTCAGGCCCCATCCATGCCGCGCTGCGTTCGCCCTTTCAAGCGCCGATCCTCGGCATTGATGACGAAACCCATTATCAAGCCAATATCGACGCTTACCGGCGAGCGTCAAAACTCATGGGTTCCATGAAAGTTCAGATAAAAAAGGAAAGAGAAAACCTCCGGCTCGAAGAAGAAAACCGCCTGAACCCGGCCTTAAAAATGAGGGTGCGGAAGATGGAAATGTATCAAGCGGGGGACTTGTCTTTGGCAGGATATATCGAATGGCTTCTCGCTCAAACTCCCCACCAAACGGGCGTGGGTCAAAATGTCAAACGCTTCGCCGAGGCCCTCAAAATTGAACAATCCCTTGATCTGAATTCCGTAGAGAAAGACCGCAATCTTCTCATGGGCCAACTGTTACCCAAAATATCCGGGAGAGAAACCTCCGAGTTGGCGGAGAAAATAAAGGCTTACAAACAGGGACATTTATTGGACTCAGAGTTCTACGCCTTCATCGAGTCTCTTTCTCGTCGGCAAGGGGTGATACTCACTTCCACCCCTCACTTAAGCCGGTATATTCGTTACCTGAATCTCTCTGAGTCCGTTGATGGAGAGGCTCTGTTCAAAGAGGTGAATGATTTAGAGGAACGCGTGATGGGGACGGCTATCATCACCACAGAGGAACGAACCTTGCTGGCCCAATTGAAAAAACTTTCTCTTAGAGAAAAATTAGTGAATTTTTCACTCACCAAAGAAGAGTGGGATGAATACAAAACTTTTCCTTCCCATGGTTCACAAGGGGGAGGTCGCCAAACGCGACTCGCCGAGGAAAGTCAGGAGGGGACATTGTCCGCCTTTGAAGACTTCTATCAAGAAGCCGAACAACGCGACGGAGCCATGGCCCGCCACCTTTTGAGCGCCATCAACGCCGCGGAAGCCGCCCAAAAAACTTCAACCGCTCAAAAACCCATCCTGCTTGTGACAGGCGGGTTCCACTCGGCCGGACTGGCCCGCGAACTGACCAAGGGCGGCCATCGGGTCTTGACCTATGTCCCGAAAATCACCCATATAAATAAGGAAGAAGCCACTCGATACCTTTCGGTTTTCTCCCAAGAAAAAACCCCGCTCGACAAATTATTTGAAGGCCAGCCCCTTTTTCTCTCCCCGCACCCCTTTTCCCCCGCGAAACGGCTGGAATTGGCACAACAATTGCTGGCCACCCGCCCCACCTTCCGCAGCCTCGCCTGGTTTTTTAACCCCATCAGGGCCCCCCAGATTCCAAGTTTAAGCTCCATCAAAAATAATTTAGCCCAAATAATTCAGTTGAATCGTCGCCCCGGCACGCCTCTTGGCCGGGGCCTAGGTTCTATATGGAATGGAACCGTCCTAAAAGCAAAACTTTTATGGATCAAAACCATGGCCTCCCTTTTACCTCCCATGAATCTCATCCTCATCGGCCCTCCCGCCGCCGGGAAGGGAACCCAAGCCAAAATAATTGAATCCACGTTCGGGTCCAAACAACTTTCAACCGGCGATATGCTTCGAAACATGCGTGGGTCCGGAAATGAGCTTGGAAAAGAAATTAATGACATCATGCTTAAGGGAGAGATGGTGAATGATGGATTGGTGAATGAAATCGTTTTCCATTTCATTTCACGACTGAACAATCAAAGCTTCTTTTTAGATGGTTATCCTAGAAATGTTGACCAAGCTAGAGTATTAACGTCATTCCTATCAGAAAACAACATTTCGATTGATGCGGTGATTTATTTTGATGTGGATCTCGAAAAACTCTTCGCACGAGTGGATGAACGAAGAAAAAAAGAGAATAGGGCCGATGACAACTCGGAGGTTTTTCGTAATCGTCTCAAAGTTTATGAGGAAGTCACCTTGCCTGTCGTCGACTACTACCGTTCCCACCCCGGCTTCAGGTCCATCAACGCAGAAAAATCCATCGATGAAGTGACCGCTGATATCGGGCTGGCCCTCGTTTGGATTGGCCTCAAAAAACGGCTGGGGCAACACCGGCGTTTTTTCATCGTTTCGGGGTTGTTGCTCTCTGGGTTTCTTTTTTATTTCTCTCCCGCCTCAGCTTCGGTTCTGGGCCTTATGGCCATTCTCATGAGCGTCAATATCCCCGCTGGAGAAGAAGATCAATATATTGAAACTTTGATCAGTGAAATTAAAGGGTTTAAAGAAGGACTACTTCCGAACACAACACTCACAGATTTGAGGGAAATCCTTCAACTCCTCAATGATGAAATTGGAAATAGAACGATGCCTTCCGCCCCCCAATTCGATCCGACGGATTATTCCATCCAAGCTCGTCTCGCGCGTGAATGGTTATCATTTAAATCGGAACTGATATCCCGCGTAAAACAAGCTTGCAAAGAAAGTTTCGAAACTGAAAATCCGAATTTCCAGGCCCTTGGAAACCTGGGCCGCACCGCGCATCCCCATCTTCCCGAGGTCGGCGCCCATATTATTTCAGGTATGACCGCCTGGGCCACCCAAGTTCCCATTGATGACGATACTACAGTGGAGAAAGCCCTCGAGACGTTTGCGGGACATGAGAATACGAATTCAGAATTTTCAATGATGTTTAACGAAGCACGAAGCACTATAGAGGCAACCCGAAAGGCAAATAGAGAGGAGAGGGAGAAAAGAAGAAAGGCCGCAGAAAAATCGGTTAACGCCTCGAATTCAGTTGTTGTACCACCACCAAATCACACTGAACCAAAAAAGAAACCAAAAAGTCCCCCAGTGGAATCCGCTCCACAAAGTTTCATCGACTCAATCATTCGTAAGCAGCGGCAATCCAACCATGACAGAATTTCTTTCCTTGAAGACTTTATTAAAGACCCCGTTTTTGGGCCCGCCATTTGTGACCGGGCCCTGACCAAATTTCAAGCGTTAGATGCGGAGGGTGCGATTACGCTGGATGAGCGTGAGCAAGCCAGCCTCAGGGACAAATTAAATCCCGAAAAAAATATTAGGTGGAGTGACCGTGCGGCTCTGGTGAGTTATTTGGAGCAGGAGCATGGGGTTCGATTTAGGCAGATCCCTCGCCCCTACGGAATCATGGAATCCCATAAAATGAGACGGCTGAGGTTGGAAATCAACGCATCTTATAAGGCTCATAATCCCTCTCAACCCATTGATGATTTGGTCGAGAGCTCAATTTTTTGGTTGAGAGAAAACTTTAATCCCAATCCCAATCAAAGAGAGGATGTTGAATTGGCACAATACTTCGCTTTCGTTAAATTGGTACTTATCAAAGGTTCAGGTCATGATATTTCTAAGGTATCGAACATAATCCAACGTTACAGGGATTTAATTCCCACTCTAAATGCTTACTATGAGAAAAATCCTGAGCAAAAAGAAAGAATACACAGGTATTACCAAACCATGGCCCATGATTTTTCAGACGCGTTACCAAATGCCCCTGATCTGATATCGAAATCGCTCGAACGTTTATCTCGACTCACACTCAATATACAAGAGCTATTATCCATAAAAAAATCACAAGACGAAATTCAGGCTGTCGCTGCTTTAATTCTTTTCCTTCGTTTATTTCCAGGCTTTATATCGTTCTTCTTAAACACACAGGTAAATATCGTTCGTGTATGTAGAGAAAAGAAAATCATTAAAGACCCAACCACGATTGAGAAAGCAGCAGGCCTAATTGTAGGCACATATATATTGCTCGGAAGACAAAACCAATCCATATCTGTCCTTGTTTATAACTCTGATCTCTCAGACAAGAATTGGTCGTTTTCGTTTTTGGAACTCCTATTCGTCTTTATGGATATTCAAATCATATTGAGTGACCAACAGAAAAGAGATGCACCAGACGACTCCTCTCACCCCCTTCAACTCTCATCGCGTAATATTTTCCCTGGAGTGGATGTGAACTTTGCGCGGTGGTACACCGAAGCGGTTCAACGGGAACAAAATGGTATTCACCAGGAGTTCCGGTTTTTTGACCGAACCACCTGGTCTCCCCGCGCTGTGGCGGTGCTGGGAGGATTCTATGAAGACGGCATCCGCCGCGCCCTCTTTCAAGAAGGCATCACCGCGCTGGTGATGATGGGAATTATATGGGCTTGGGGCCTTTCCCTTTCTGCTCTAACCGCCGTCCAAATAGAAAGGTTGGCTTTACTCTTTTTGGTCGTCAAATTGATTTTGTGGCTTGCAGGCGCCTTTTATTTCGCCACCCTTGATCACCCCACCGTTGTTTATGGTGGAGAAAAACAAGAAAGGGCTCTGCCGTACTGGGTCCCAAGCGATTCTATTTTTAAAGTCAAACTGCCATTTAATCGCATCCACATGCTGATCACAGGTATTTCAAATGGCCTGATCACCCTTCTTCCCACTGTGGAGTTGGTGATGTTGGCCTTTCTTGATTCAGATAATTTATTTCCCGGCTTGATTCTCTACGGCGTGTTATCCCTTTTTTTATACGCGCTGGTCGGTGGGTCTCATGCTCATTCCAATGACGATGCCCACTCCTCCCGCGATTTGTTGATGCTGGGCCACATTGATCCCTTGTGGCTCATTTCGGGGTTTTTCCTGGTTCTGGCCTCTTTCGCGTGGGGAGGAGTCGTCTATGTTTCCACCTGGCTCAAAGAACAAAATCCGCTGTTTATTTTTTCCTGGAAACGCAAACAAGAAGAGAAGGGGCGAAAAGTCACCCCAAAACCGATTGTACGTACAACAAGAACAAAAGCCTTTCAACATCAAGCTCCTATAAAAGAAGGAATGGGCCAAACGGAAAATGCCATTAAGGATAACACGGCAATTCTTCAACTATTTAAAGATTCAACTACATCTTCCGAAAAAGATAGATGGTTTACATCGGCCAATCAATTGGCAGTAACTTATCTTGAACAGAAAAATTATCAGGATGGTATAGTTGTGTTGTCAAAGGCCCTCGAAATAATCGAAAACTCCCGCCGATATCCATTGACCGATGACCTGGCTCGGGTCTTGGATCGTCAAGAACCCATCCTGCGCACCACCTTGGCGCGTTTGTACCGAAACAACGGCCAAGTGGAACAAGCCCTTTCGACCTTAAGTGTCGACGGGAAACCTCATCCTTCCATCAAAGAAGATCAAATTGCGATGAATCTTTTTAATTCCCTGCATAAGCGATTGGACACGATCAAAGGATGGGCTCAACATTACATTGATCATCTTTTCAGGATTGTTGGAAACCATCACGGAGCTGACTCCGATCAGGAAAACGCTTTTTGGCCGCTTCAAACAAACGAAATCTCCGCAGATTTCATTACAACCCTCCCTCTCAATCGAGAAGTTGACCTGATCGATCAAATTAAAGCGAATCTCTCGAAGGCACTTGCCATAAATCCCACTTTCATGCAATGGCGCCGAGCCGCTTTAGAAAACGACAGACATGCCTTTTCACCGCTTGCGACCCTTTCAGAAAACAAGGCCATGCAATTTCTTTTGGAAACTCGCATTGAGACACAGGCACACATAAATCAAGAAAAAAACAAAATCCAGAAGGCGCTGAATTCACTCCCCGCCGGTTCTACGCTTTACCTGCCCATCAAACGAAGTCTCGCATCTGAATGCGGGAAAGCTTTCGCGCTTTCACCTGAAGATCGGGATCAAAATAAAAAAATTGAATTCATTTACGCCAACCACAGTTTTTATATTCAAAATGCAACGGCGTTTAATTTGAACTTGGCATTAGATGCCCTCCCTAAGGACCAGGGGCTCTTATACGTGGGTCTCCAGACCGATCGATTTGCAGTTGACTTTAAATATCTCAAGGAACGAAACATTCAATTCATCGCGTTGGATGAAATGATTTCCGGTTGGGTGGGCGCCCAGGTTTCACGCCTAGTTATCGAGCGCTTCAACGCCTTCACCCGTGCCCTCATTGCCGCGTAGGCGTAGTCGCGTAGGGGTCAAGTCTGAGTTTTGAGTCTTTGGTTCATCCCAAACCTTTTCTGAAGCGCCTCATAATTTCTGGAATGAAGTGGTTTTTTCTTTAAGAATGAAGCGATTGTTCCCGCCCCGACTCCCCCCATTCTCTCCCCAATCTGCCTATAACTCAACAAACAAACTTTCCTCAAGAGATGGATGGCTGCCAATCGGGGCTCGTTATGGTGTTTCCCTCGCATCGTCCATAGCCGGCCTTCAGGCAGTTTATAGATTGCCTCAATCTCTTCTAGAATTTCCTCCGGCGCCACTATTCGGCGTAATTCTTTCTCCTGGGGCTTTTCTGGATGTGGTTTCTGCTCAGGTGAATATGTATCCCGGATCGTTTCGATAAATTTTTTCCCGCCTATAACCGCCGGCCAAACCTTTCCCTCCAGGAGACGATTCAATTTATCTCCCACATCAGCGTGCACAAATGCATCGAGTCGTTGCCGCGCAAGCTCGTTGTCTCCCCCAAACCTATTCAAAATATCTCCAACGTTTAACCAAGCCGGACGGAGAGCCGGGTTCATGTAAAACATATGACTGCAGTAAAGGTCCTCTCCGGCATGGGAATATATGTTCGCCTTTACTCCATTCATATGAATGTATCGAACCAACGCCAAGAAATAGGTTTCTTTCTGAACCAACAAGGATTTATACCTCCCTCTAAAAAGGGATCCATCTCTTCCAGTCAATTTATTGATCTTTTGTGTATAAACCCCATCAATATGCCGCATTGCACGGCTCAAATTTCCCAAAGGCGTTTCGAGCAACAAGTGATAGTGATTGGTCATCAAACAAAAAGCATGCACCCGCAAATCCCAGGTGTTGACGGCGTCGGATAACACCCCCAAAAACATTTGTTTGTGATCGTTGGAAAAGAATGTGGGAAGCCGGCTTGTTCCGCGATTCATCACGTGATAAAGGGCACCCGGATATTGGATTCGAAGCGGTCGAGCCATTGATATACGTACATTCCTTTGGAGGGAAGCGGAGGGAAAAACTTATTTGAGAATCAGAAATTTAGAATTAAGGAAGGGAAAAAACGAGACAACGGGTCGGACAATAAGAAAATGATTGAAACTTTGGAAGGAGATTTTTATTGAAATCTTTCAAAGACTTAAAACTCAGACTTGACCCCTTATGATTCGAAGCCTTTGAAGAATGTCCTTCACCCTTCCCACAACCGCCTGCATTCCGGCAGCAATTCTATCGATCAAGCAAATTCGAACATCGCGTTTTTCCGACAGAGATTTCAAGTGTTCCAGCGTTTGTTCGGTAATGTCTGTGCCGTCTGGCAGCATCACCAGCGTGCGGCCTTCTGTGCCACCATCCAAGAGGTGACTTTCGACATCGAACTCTGACTGCAAAGACGATTCACTCACGAATCCAAGAATGCGGCGCGCATCCGCGTCCCAAAAGTTTTCTCGTTTTCCGGTCAAGAGCACACAAATGTCCGCCACTGTTTCCAAATTCTCATCATTTACGTATTCCACCACTCTTTTGATTTCTTCGATAATTTCCGTTGCAGACTTGCCGGCCGGCACAACCACCACGCGCGTCGGTTTTTCTTCCTTCAACACGTTTTCGAATGAATATGTTTCCAAACCGAGAGGTCGGTCTTGGGTTTGGATCGAACCCAAAAGCTCATCAACTGAAAATTTCTGAGCTTGATACCCGACGGCGGCAGGCGCTGCGTTTCTTTTTATGAGTGAAGGGAACAAGGCATCGAACAACAGATGAAGCGTCGCTCCGACGAAGAACATGTTGAGAAAGTAGACAAATGAGTTCGGCTGATGGATGTAGTAATAAGCGGGAATATAGAGAAGAAACACAACGAAATGGACGGCAAAGCGGGCGAGCGCCGAGCCGGCGACGGATGCGACAGACATATTATAGGCGCCCGGCTGGCCGCGGGCGAGAAGCTGCGCGGTCATCCATGCGAGCGCGTGCAACAGCGCGTAACCGGCCACCACCCAGGAAAATCCTTGGTCCATCGAGATAATGAGTACAAACGCGCCCGCCGCCTCCGCCAGCGCTCCCGGAATTATCAACTTCTCCGGTTTTTCAATACGGCCGAACCATCGCCCGCGCAGATAATCGCCGTCAACGAGCGCATTCCAAACAAGCGCGAGGTAATAAGGGAGGCTTTTGACGAGATATGTCGCATCGGTTCCCTTAACTTCGGTAGCGCGCACAAACGGATCGCACTGGTCTAACGTAATCACCCATTGCTTTTTGGGCGCATCAAAATAGATTGTGCCTTCTATTTTTTGGGGTAACTCTGTTATTTCTTCCGCCCATATCCCTACTTTTGTCAACCAATCAACCAATTCTTCAAAGCGATCATGGTAAACAAAATCATTGTATTCCGGCGCAGTTACAACTTCGAGCCCTCCCATTTGCCGCAACGCGGCCTTCATCTTTTTTGTGCTGGGCTGGGTTTCTTCCTCTAAAATTTTGCCGCTTGACTTATTTACGATCACAGAGGTGCTCTTCCCTCGGAACTCAACTGCGTCCGAAACAATGGCCGTTCCATAACCTTGAGCAACAAAAAGGGACAGATGATCGCGATCTTGCATGAGCGTGTTCGATGTGTGCATGACAAATGAATAATCCACCGGACGAGACGGGGAAAGCCAGATGGCGGGGTGGATTGTCGTTTCATCCACCTTATGACGTCGTCGTTGCGCAAAAGGCCGTTGATCCCAGACATCCATCCACACCCGCCGAACAGAGTCCCAAAATTCATTTTTGCCCACCACATGCTGCTCGGTTAAATACAGCCCGGCGCCAAACCACGGGTATCCCAAAAGATTTTGCGCGTTGGTGGCGTCCCTGATAAACACCCCGTTTTCCCAAAGCTCGCCGAAATGCTTCGATAAATTTTTTTCATTCCAAAACGGGTCGTTTGGGAAATAAAACCGCAATTCAGACACAAGCTTTTTGATCTCATCCAAAATATCAATGGCTTCGTTTCGATTGGACTGGTTTAGTTTTTGGGTGAGCGCTTCGAATTCATTCTTCTTTCCGTTTAGCGCAAGCACTCTCCAAAAAGCGTCGAATGGCAACGCGCTTCCACCGGCAACGGCCAGGCGAACATCAGACTGGAACAAACCGAAAGGAAATTTCGGCATACGGAACAACCATCCGACAAACCGGCCCATGATTGAACATGCGAAATTAACCTTCGCGGCCAACCAATTGAGATGCGCAATTTTCGGTCCCACCATCGAAATCTCCCGCATCTTTCGCTCATTGGTTCTTATGTAGTTAAGGTTGCGTGATAAATCCACAACAGGAAGCGTAATTGTTTCCGGAACCGTGGTAGGAGGTTGATAACGCCTTTTGTCGGCTTCCGTGGCTTCTCTGAGAATCACTCTTTCTTCGTCAACAACCTCAAAAACGACAAATTTGTCTTTCAATTTCATGACCATATCTGCAGGCAGTGAAGCGCATGGCGCATCCCATTCATTGGCGCGCTCCATCGCATGGTTTCCGCCTTCAAGTCCGAAGAAAGTAATGATCCCTTCAAAAGGACCCACGTTGACGTCGGATGTCGGCAAAGTCGTCATCGCCACGATGGAGCCCCGGTCGATGGCCTGTAAATCTTCCAAAGTCGGAATATCGCTTTCAATAACTCTCAAGTAACCCATGCGCTCGCCATATCGTATGTGCCCTATGGGACCGCTGACTTCCATGAGTCTACGATTGAGGCGAGAATCTTTTACCTCCGCCAAAATTTGTGAACAAATGTGATCCGGCAATGATTTGAGCAACTCAATCAAACCGGTGATATCTTTTGAGACACGAACTATATTCCCTTGCCAATGGGGCTCCAGTGAGCCATCCAGAACCGCCAGGGCACAAATGATCATCCCCGCAAGAACTTGTTTCTCGATTCGCAGTTCATTTCCATCAAAGAATAAATCGTACCAAGCTCTCACGTAATTTTGACTAACGCCAGCCAAAAGAGCTCCTGCAACTTCTTGTTCCGGGCCCATTGCCATTGCACGCACCGTTCCGGCACGTTCCGCGAATGTTTCTCCGAGTTCGTCTAATCCAAGAACAACGCCATCGCTTATTTCTCCCGTGTTTGATCCCTGCATAGCTCGATATATGCTCCGTTCCGCACGGGTCAACTCGGCGATCGACGGCGGGTCGATACTGATGGTTTCTTGAAGAAGAGCTTGCGTGTTTTCGCTCGACAGATAATCTCGAACGATCGATAAATATGCAGCGCTGGTTCTACCCGGCAAGTTTTCGATTATGGAACGGAAATAATGGGCGGGGAGATAGGCAGGCAACCTGCCTATCCCTTGAATGGAGTAAGTCATTTGAACAGACATGTTACCGCGCACCCTATTGTTCGAACTTGAATAATTGCTTTCCAATCCCAATTTTATGATGGCGGCGATTAGATCAGCTTCAATCCCGCCGTGTATTGTCCGAGGCCATTCCGGATTCATCATCGTAGCCCATGCCCCATGGTTTGTGTGAAAACTAAAGAAAAGTGAAGCCGCAAGATCCGGCTCAATATAAAACAGGGCTCGAATAAGCATTGCCTGTTCCTGCACTTTTGATGGGTATTCATCCGGATCATCGGTTTTGATTTGAGATACGAATTTTTGTCCATCTATCACTCCTGTTCGTTTGACATTTGCCGCAAATTCCTGTGCATTGCGAATATCTCCATCCAGTGGCAATCCCCAATTCTCAGCAAAAAAATCTTGCCACGATTGATCATGATCGTCAGCAGGAATAACCGACATCAACTGCGCCAGCCAGCGCATGGATTCGGGCATGTGGTGCCGCAGCCAGAGGTTGTTGAACATATGAGCGGCGGAGGCGAAGATGAGGCCGAGCAGTTCGGGATCAATTTGGGAGCCGATCAGCAAGTTCAGAAGCGGGGCCGCACCCGCGCCGACAAGAAACGAAATTCCAAACCCCATGGAGAGAACAAATCGCCCGGGGAGACGGCGGATGTGCCCTTTAAATCCATTTTCATAGACATCAACGAACACATGAAGCAAAGCGTGGACGATTGAATACAAAAGAACCGCGCAGAGAATTCCAGAAACGGTTGACCCCGCGTAATGATACGCCGCCCAACGCCCGGCCTCTTCAAGAACCGGCATGAGCACGCCGTAAACCCACGGCCCGCCGAATGTGCCGGTTAAGGATTGAGGGCCCCCCCATTCCGCCTCTCCCGCATCTGGATCATCCTCATCTGACTCATAGAGGTTCAGAATTGTATTGTAATCGGAGGGATTGGAATAAAGGCGGGCTCTTTCCAACAAATATTCTGCAACTTTTTCCAAATACTCATAATTTTCTTCATCTTCGTCAAATTGATTCTCAATCCAAGCATGCCTTAATCTAAAAATTTCTTCAAAATCCGCCACTGTCCATTGATCAATAATATCTCGCAGGATGACTCGAACCAAATCCGGGCCCGTCTCAAGCCCAGGGATAAAATTCATATACAAGTTTCCAATGAATCCTTCGCGATAGCTTTTTTCCTTCTCTTCGCGGCCAATGGGTTCTCCCAGAGCCTCTAAAAACACAATTTTCATGACGCCCCACAATTTATGGAGGCTGTCCCCATGTTCCTCTGATTCATCGGTCCAATCGGTTGGCCGTGGCGAAAAACCCAAGTCCTTCAATCGTTTGAATAAGGTCTCATGCGATCCCATATCTGAAATGACGATGGTTCCTGGTTGAGCGGCCCTGCCCACTTGTGCCAATGCGATGTCCAACTCATTGGCCACCACTGAAGCTTTTAACTGAACAAAGTCATCCATAAACTCGTAAAAATCGGCGGGGGTAAAATGGATATCATGCCAAAAAAGGTCGATGGAATTTTCTTCCTGAAGGCGGGCCCAATATAAAGCCATATGATCTTCCCAGGACATTGAGTGAAAATCAAAACCAATTCCTGTGTCCCGCAAAGCGGAAGCATTATATTCAGCGAGTGTTTCTGAGTTCCGCGTATAATCGAGCCTTATCTCAGGGATATTCAGATAGTTATAGAAGAGATCATCATTCTCTAGTAATTTATTAGCGGCTTCCAAGCCCTCAGGTGAATCATCGATGCGCAAGGATCGAACCGAACAAAAGACCCCATTTTTATTTAATCTGGCTATCCTTTCCGAAAACTCCCTTAATTTCCCCGGCCAGAAATCACGGAGGAATTTTCTACCGTAGATTACCCCTTGAATTAACACCACAGGATCCGGTGAACCATGAACTCGACTGGTTCCCTCAATGAGAATCTCCATAATCGGTTGAGGGGCGGGAGATTCGCTTGAAAAAAATGTGTCAGTCTCTTTAAGAAAAGTCTGAATATCATTGATGGGGTCAAAATTCTCATTTTTAACCAAATCCGTTAGAACCCCCCAGGCCGTTTCAGGAGTTATTTTGGAACGCCTTAAATCGATATTGACCTGTTGTGGAAACCTCTTTTTATACCCGTCTAAGATTAGGTTGAAGAACAATTGCATGGCAATGATGTTCAAATCTTGAATGAAGGGATCCTGATAATTTTTACTGAGAACATCCATATAGGGAGGCAGGCTTTGCGGCAACTCAAACGAAATGACGCGAAAATGTTGATTTCGGAGCGCTTCCGCCGAAAAAGAAAAAAACAAATCATCTTTCACGAGAACAGCTCGTTTTGGCCGCTCCTGTTTGAGCATGTGAAGAGCGGGAACGACTTGGTGTTCTGCATGAATTCTGACGGTTTGGGCCAGATGATAATAGGCCTGTTGCATGAAAAACTTCGCATCATCGATTTTCTTTTTTGAAAACGCCTTTAACCCTAAGGTGCTATAGAGATCGCACACCACTCCATGCATGACCTCTCCAGATGACAGTGACCCTCGAACTATGACTTGCCCTTTGGTGGGTCCAGAACTGTCACTTAAATTCACATAAGTGGCGTAGGCTAAAAGGGCCAAACGATTCCGCGGGTGGAGAAGCTCCACAAGCCAATATTTCTGTTCCTGATCAGGGTCAAAGAGGTTGGCCAGGTCGATTATTTTTTGTTTGTCTCTCCTTGTGATTTGGGATGGCCAGGCCAGGTTCCCTTCTCTAAAATTCTTCATGTCGTCCATAAATTTTTTGACCGTCATAATTCTTGGAGCAAAGGTGATAAGCCCTTCCGCCCCTCCCCGTTTCATGTCATATTTGATCAGCCCTTCAACCGAGGGCATCTGATCAAAGAGATTGGAGACGAAATAGACGCCATCCCAACGACTCAACGGTTTATCGGCCTCAGCAGAGGAGTCAAAAACAAATTGATCAGCGAGTAGGTCGGCTTGTTCATTGGTAATAAAATTTTTTTCGACATGGGTCGCGAGAACCGCCCTGAAAGCAACCTGCCCGAGTCCAGGTTTTCCATGTAATTGGTCCATCAAAACTTTGAAACCCTCTAGATACCCCATGGTCCAAATACCAGCTCTTTTTAGAGCCAATGGGATGGAGAAGTTTTCAAATGGCAACAAAGTAGGCGACCCTGAATTCGCAATTGGGGAATCATGCCTTTCAACTCTTTCTGGATGGATCGGATCTGGAAAATCAAACTGGTCGACAAGCGCATCAGCCTGATCGGGCGTTAAATAACCGGTATCGATGTAGGGTTCAAGGGCGCGTCTGAAATCTGATTTTTGGTGGTGAGGATCTTCTCGAACGGAATGAATCAAGGAATAAAATTGGATTCCAAATTCCTCCCTTAACACAGGAACTCTTCGGAGGGCTTCAATCGCATTTTTCTCAATGAAATCCAACTTGGGATGGGGATCCGCCGCCGACATCATCCACCACTTCCACTTCAATTTCTTGGTGAAAAAATCGTAGATCAGCGTGTTGTTCAAAATGTGCAGGAACAGTGCCCGGCCGAAGGCTTGAAGGGTGAGAATGGTTTGCGCGGCGGTTGGTTGGTCGATTAAGAGATAAGGAGTCGTGAACGCGAAAAAAGAAATAAATAGCCGAATCCAGAAGCGGCCCAGCCAAAACTGCCACGGCGTTAGATGGTCACCGCGCGCGGCATGAACATCGACGTGATAATGCCCGGCGGCATGTACAAAGGTGTAAACGATCACGCCGATGATCCCAAAAAGACCAAACGCCGCCAAACGCAGCGCTTCCTCAAGAACCGGCATCCAAACCCGTCGCACCGAAGGCCAATTCTTGGGGCCGGCCCACCAACTCATGGCGAGACCCAAATTTTTTTCTTTCGGATCTTCCTTCTTTTCTGGCCCCGCTTTGAGGCCTTGCGCCCGGCGAATTTCCAGAACGCGCCTGTCCACAGCCATCTTGTAAGCCGCTTCCCGTAAAGGTTCGTGGGAGAAATCACGTGTGGTTTTGAGTAGATCGGCCATCTCAAACATCTTATCGGCGCGTTGGTCCATGTAGGATTTGAGAAAATCGTGAACGGCCACGATAATTTTTTCCGATGGCTCCCGCCTCTTCACCATCGGCGTGTAGGTCGATTCAAGCCAATCCAACACCTCCCGAATAAAACTTTCCGCGGTTCCGTAGCTCTTCCCTTTCGCCAATTCTTCCCGTAATTTCGATTGCCTATTGTTGATCCATTCGAACGCTGAAACGGTCACGCCGCCGGCGTTTGCGAAGATATCAGGAACAATCACAACATCGGGCCGATGTTCCGCCAACCAGGCCGCCGCCGCAGGTGTCATCGGGCCATTGGCGGCTTCGACAATCATGCGCAGATGGGGCATGCGTTCTTTTGAGAACCTTTCAACATTGCCCATTGTAATCTGATCTTCTTTGGCGGCGGGTATAACGATTTCCGCATTCGACACGAAAAGCGCCTCTGTTCCCGATGATTCACCAGAGGCGGATTGAGCGCCCTTGTGAGAATATCCCGTAAAAGATTTTTTTTCTTTAAAATGTTCTTTAAGACGCGAGATATCCAAACCGGTCTCGTCGTAGACAAAACTGTTGTATTCACCGACAGCAATGACCTGAGCCCCTTCTTCCTCAAATGATTTGGCCGTAAAATAACCGACATTCCCCAGACCCAAAATCGCCACCCTTCGGCCCTTGAGGCCCTCCTTCCATCCCCAGAGATCGCCATACTTTCGCGCCACGGCTTGGGCCGAAAAACAAACCCCCTTCCCCGTGGCGGCTTCACGACCATGGATACCGCCATGGACCACATCCTTCCCGGTTACAAGACCCAAAAGGGAACCGTCCACCTCCCCGCGATTCCACAACGACACATAGGTGTCCAGGTAAGCGGTTTCTGTGGGATTTTTCGTCGGGTCAGGTTTTTCTTTCAACAATTTGGCGAATTCTTCGGGAAGTTTATTTGTCCTCAAGTCATGAATGTTCTGAACGGAGGCCATCCTAAAAATAAATTGATCTGTGATTCGGTTCATTACAGTGGCATCGGTTCCGATATCGGGCGCTCCGCTGTATCCGAGCGGATCGTAAAGAGAGGATGTGGCGGAGGAAAATGCTTCGTCCCCCAATCGACGCGCGAACTGAGCTTTTTTTTCATCGGAAAGTTTTTGAAAATTGACCCTCGCTCCCGATTTCGCCCCGGTGAAAGGCAAATTCATGACCGAAACCTTATAAAGCATTTCGCGAGCCAAAGTTTTGATGGTTTGAGGACGTAGATCAACGGCAAACCGCGTTCCGCCTTTTCCGGTGAGGAGGGAAACATATTTCGCTCGCCAACCCAAATAAATTTTCCAACCGACCAAGAAAAAATAGCGCGTTACCTGAGGCTCTTCGGAGAGAAGTTGCCTTTTTTCCTCCTCAGTATAATCTGAATGGTGAACCGCATCTTCATAATATTTCTGAGCGGTTGAAACCGTGTGAGTTCCCCCGAACTCGATTCGGGCCCATTGAAAGAAAATATAGGCCGCCGCGCCGGCCAAAAACAACAGCCCATATGGCAGGAAAAAAGGGTAGCTCTCGACCCAAGGATGGGTTCCGGTCGCGCCGAAGCTGGCAAGGACGCCCATTCCAATGATCCATTGCGCTGCCGACCTCAAAGAGAAATCAACCCTCTTTTCAGATGAAACCCCACCGTTCATCTTAAACGACGCAAGGATCCCTCCAAATACGATTTGTAGAGCGGCCTTTGGATCCCTTAGACTCAACGAGGCCAAGATCTGCGTGTTGACCACCCGAGCGGCCGGGTGGCCCGCCAAAGTTTCGGCATTGGCAAGGAAGAGACGATCGCCTTGGAGCAGTTTTTCAAGCGGTGTTTTTTCTCGGGTGAAGACGGACAGATATTCCGACCCGCGAACCGTGTCCACCCGGGTCAGCTGGGGGGTAAGAACGGCGTAGGAAATGCCGCGGGTTTTGAGTTCTTGGGTGATGAGATCGGTGTGGAAACCGCCGGCCACCAGAACGGCAGTACTTGGTACTTGGTACTTAGTACTTGAGCCTGATTTGCTGTTACCAAGGACTCGGCTCAATAAGTTGTCGACCATTTTCCGGCTGCGGATGTCGGCCAGACGATAGAAGTCTTCGAATGGTTGAGTTGTCATTCCGGCAAAAGCCGGAATCCAGTCTTTTAACCTGCCTTTAGAAACATGTTCAAGGCCTGGACCCCGGCTTTCGCCGGGGTGACGGCTTGTGAATTCCCGATATCTCTCCCACTCTCTCGGCGTGAGCGCGAAATCCAATAATTTTCCGGTGAGATGGTGCCTCTCTGATTCCTCGGCGAGTTTCTTTTCCTCCGGCGTAACCGCGAGACGCGCGAGCGTTTCTTCCTCCAATCTCTCCAGCTCCGACAACAGTTGATCGGCGTTGATCCGGTCGGCCAAAAGAACGTACCGGATATAGGCGTCGAAGGCGGGGGTTTCCCGAAGGAAAAAGGAATGGCGCTTGAGCAAACCTTCCAGCGCGCCGTAATAATCCGAGTGACTTAAGCTGCCGGCGCCGAAACTTTTGCTGAGCGCCATCAACTCGTCGGCTTCTTGCTTGCTTATGACCCGCGCCAGCTTCTCCAACACGCGCCGACGCTCATGCTCGACGACGTCGAAGTCGATCGAAGATTCAAGGCGGGCTGCTTGGATGAAGGAATGAATTTCCCCCCCACGTCGTACAGTGGGGGGGCTGGGGGGGGGTTCCTTCCATAATCGATTCAGATATTCCGCCAACGCGCTGCGGCCGGCGCGGTAGTCGGCTTGCGCCGCATCAAGAGCAGCGAGTTGGGGGTTGTATACCGCCCTTTTCTCATGGGCCAACTGTTGGCCGCGTTTTTCCCATTCCTTCTTAAGTGCGTCGATGTGAGGGGCTGACACGCGATAGGCGGCCACATTCAAGCGATAACTTTCCGGGTCATCCACGCCGTAAAACTCTGGGAGCGGCGCGTCGGTTGTGAGCCCAACATAACTCGCGGCCGCGATTTTGTTCTCCGTTAGAAAATGCTCCGCCACATCTTTGGTTAAACGCTTGTCGGGGAAAGCGCGGAAACGAGAAAAATCGAACGCGCCAAACACCCCTTCCACCCCCACAAAGAGCGGACGTTCCGGCGTGGAATGTTGGCGGGTCAATTCCTCGATTGTTTTGGCGAGATTGGATTGCGCCTCCAGGTTGGCATGGACGTCTTGGAGCAGAATAACGCGAGGCAGCGATTGTGATCCTGCGGGAAAAACTTCTTTGATTCTGACCCCATGGGTGGGAAGAAGCGAAGACGTTGTCATTTTTGAATCAACGCTGTTTCCCAAAACAACACTCGTCCTCAAGACTGGACGAACGATGGGCGTTGCGCCAAAGGCCTTAAGCGCGCTCTGCCTCTCTTTCCAGAAGTTGGCCTCGGCCAAGGAAGGCAAGAAACTGCTTGTTACCACAAGCCCGGAAAGTAAAAGTGAAATCCTTTTTATTGACGATTGGAGGAGGGGACGTCTGTTCATATCCCCTATTTAAGCAGGATAAGATTAAGTTCTCTTTAAGGGCCTGTAAATTATTTGTAACAGTTTTATTTTTTACGACATTTTTACAAGATCTTAAGGCGAACTTAATCTCGGAAAGTAACTATTGAGGTATGAAGAAAAGGGTGGTTCGGAAAAAGCTTGTTGTCGCCGTTTTAACCGTCTATTTCGCCGGCAATGTTCTTTGGGCGCATCGCTCCCAAACGCGTTTTTGGGAAGAACGGCGGGAGAGTCGCACGGCGCAACTCGCCAGTTTTCCGCCTCTTAAGTCATCGCTTTCCTCCCACGGATTTTCTGTTCCCCATCATTCAAACACAGATTCGACAAAATATGGACGTCTGACGGCTCTCTCCAATTCACCACGACCGAAGAACGATAAGAAGACCAAAACCGTTGTTCTTGTTCAGGACATCCACATGAATTTGGAAGCGCAGGAGAACATCGGAAAAGCTCTTCTTCCCATTTGTCAAAATAATAGGACGGACGTTATCTTCCTGGAGGGAGCTTTCCAGCCGCTCGATCTGAGCGCCTACCGTGATTTCTCCGACCGCCCTGCCGTTGTCAATGTCGCAGATTACCTTCTCAGTAAATTAAAAATTTCCGGCCCCATTCATGCGGCGTTGACATCCCAGATTTCTCTCCCTCCTCTGGTAGGAGTGGATGACCCACACCTCTACCATGCGAATGTTAAGGCCTATCTCAACAACACGCCCTTTATGAAACAGGAACGTCGATGGGTTTTGAATCGAACAACACAATTGGAGGAGTCCATGCGTCGGGCCTTCAACGAAGACCTGGCAGATTTTGATGAAAAAACTCGATCGTACCGCCAAGGGAAGCTGCCGCTGGCGGATTATCTTCAGATACTTAAAAATTGGTCGAAAACCGACGACACTTATCTCAATGATTTTCTGAAAGCCGTTCGGCTGGAATCAACTCTGAATTTTGAACAGGTGGAACAAGAGCGGGCGCGGTTGCTGCGAGATTTGATTATTAAGCTTTCTGACAAAGAGGTGGAAAATCTCATGAAACAAACCGCCTCCTATCAATTGGGTGGCTTATCAGGGGAGCAATTTTACCGGAGTCTGAATGATCTTTGCCGGCGTCATGGCCTCGGCTTGTCGCCGTATCCCGTTTTCCGCGGATACCTTGTCTATGTATCTCTGATTGAAAAATTGGATGTCGATAAAATATTTCGGCTGGTGCCTCTTCTTGAAAAAAAGATTCAAATCGACTTGGCTCGGACCTCGCTTGAAAGGGAATTGCTCGAACAAAGCCGATTTCTCCATCTTGTCTCAAAGCTTGTGGAATTTTCTCTCACTCCTGAAGAGTGGGACGATTATCGGGACCTGAAAAAACGACGTCCCCAGCCGTTTAATACCGCCCGCTACGAACGGTTTTATTTGATGGCGGAAAAACGGGACGAAGCCATGGCGAGAAATCTGATGCGCCGTATGGAGGAAAGAGGCGCCCAAGCAGCGGTTTTGGTGGCTGGTGGGTTTCACACCCCGGGGTTAAGCCGCCGATTAGAAAAAGAAGGCGTTCAATTGCTTGTTTTTTCACCAAACACCCAAAAAGCCGGGGACGGTGAATCGTACTTAAGCGTGTTCACGCAAGACAAATCTCCCCTCTACAAGCTTTTCACGGGAAGAAAACTGTTCACACCTCCCGAACCGATTCAGGAACCCGAGGTTTTGCCGGTCCTTGTGGCTGCCCAAGCTGAGCGTAATAATCCAGGGAGCGGCGCTTCGCAGGCCATTCAAACGCTCCCTCTTGGCAGTTCGATCTCCAATGTCCGACATCATCTCAATTCCGTGATTCTCACGGTTCACCATCGGCTCCGGTCCGTGATCATGAGCGTCACATTTTTCGCTGACGGCGGGATTAGAAAAGTCGTTTATTCCGCCACGCTCAGCGCGGTCCTTTTCGTCGCGTGGGGCTTGGCGCAGAATACTGTCTGGGATGTTCCTATTGTCGGTTCAATCTTAGGGGTAATCACGTGGGTTTCATTGAACTTTCATCGCCACCTTTACATACCGAAAAAGAAGACCCTTTCAAGAAAACCCGTCTTCGAGAGGCTGGCTTTTCGGGCCTTGTTCACAGCCAACGGCCTGGTGGAAAGCCAACTCGATTCCATCCAGGAACCGGCTGCGCAGGTGGCCGCACCGGTTTCAGGGGAAATGGAACCAGGCCTGGATCAAGAAGCCGTTGATTTTATGATGGCGGAAGCCGATCAAGCCCGAGAAAAGACCCTTACAGAAACAAGGATCCTTAATCTTTCGTTGGACGATTTCGGACGGATCACGGAGATGGTAGACGAGGCGGATCCAAAACGCCAAATTGTCGTAAGAAGGACGGAGACGTCAGCCGGCCATCGGTTAACTATCACTTCTTATTTCCCCGATGGCCGATCAGTCGATGAACAGGCCCTCGTCATCCCAGAAGAAGTGGTTACACGTGATTTCGATATGAATGGAAAGTTGCTCCAAGAATCCCTCAGGCGGGTGGAAATTATCGACGGTCGACGCCATCGCTTAATCATTGAATTAAAAAGATTGGCAGGAGACGGAACAGGGTTTGAGATTTTGGCCTTTCGAGACGAGGGGGCCCAGCAATTCATCGATATTGGTTTTGAAAAAATAACGTCGGACATGGATATCCTGGGCCGTCCGCAGCAATCCGTCACTGAATTCGACACCTTTTTAGTGGAGTGGCAGCTTTCCCAGCCTCCGGAATTTACGGATTTACCGAATCTGGCAAAAAAAATATCAGGAGATCACCCGATTGCTTCCCGGCTTCGCATGTTTGAAAGAACGCAGTTATCTAAAGACAAACAACAATTAAGCACATGGGAGGTCTCCACCAATGGAACCGATGCCGCCCTGCTTTCGCCAGAGAAATTGCGGGCGACCTCGCCCGACACCCGTTTGGTTGAGGAAGCTTATATAGACCTTTTCTTGGTCGTGGAACGCCACACCAACGAATTAAATTCAGATCGAAATGAAATATGGGGCCAGCGAATTACCACATACAAACATGAAGCGAAACTCATGACGAACGACGGAGCCGTTAGTCAAATCGTGATACTCGATACCAAAGGCAGAGTTGTTCGGGTTGAGGACGCCAACAACCAGCAGTCTTTCACAACCGTGACCTACACCGACCATGAAAACGGAACGACGATGGTCATTGTCGAAAAAAATCCTCTCGACGTTAATTTTGTTGAAGGCCTTAAAAAAATAGATGAGCGAACGACTGTTGTGGAGTTGGATGGCGATGGAAACGTATTGAAAATATCCAGGCACATGATTGAAAGCGCATTTGGACTTCGGATAGAGCACTCTGAAACGGTTCATCGGGTTTCTGAAAATTCCTCTGATTCATTCGTATTGGAAGGAGAGCTTCGAGCCGCCCTTGGCCTTCACTTGAAACCCCGGTCATCCGATCAACCTGCCTGGGGAGACACAACAATGGATATCCAAACCACTGAAAACGGCGACACTGTCACCACCATCCGGCGAAATTATTCCGTTGGTCTTCCCGGTTCCGATAAGGTTATTTCCGGACATAATGATGAATTAACGGTTCGACTTAAATCCGGGAATGTCATCCGAGAGTTCGTGGTTGGCGGACTAGGAGAGAGGACCGGGGGGATAACACCGGAGGAAATTATTGCGGAAAGGAGCCCCAACCGAATTTTCAAGTTTTTCCCCTTCGTTCCAGGAGTTATCATCCCAGGCGTGGATGGCGTTTTATTAAAAAACCAAACCCTCGTCGGCGGGCCAGACAGCCCCGTTGGTACCCGGACTCGGGACATTCCAATCAATCCACCCCTCATTCAAATTGAGGGGGCAACCAAACCACCGGCTGTAGTTCCTCCCGTCTCGAATCCCCCACTGGTGCACTCCCCTCAACCAAACTATCCGCCATTAAATTCTCCTGTTCAACCGGCTACCCCCCGTCCTTCCGTTGAACCCCCACTGATGGACTCCCCTCTGCCGAGCCCTTTTTCGACGAAACCTTCCGCTAACAACCCGGTTGTTGCGGACCCGGTCCCTTCGCCCTCTCAACCATTTCCTTCCATGAGGGACCAGGATCAAAGGGGAAACCAGAATCAAAAAGAAAATAACTCTCTCTTTGGATCAGAGAATAACCGGCTGAATAAGAACAATGAGCCCCCAAACTTGTTTGGACAAGACTCCCAAAGACCTGCCCAGCGCTACACTCAAGACCATGACTATACGAGTCCCTCCAATAACCAGGGTAGCGGCCCAAGTGACTTTCCATTCTCTCCTCAGAAGCCAGCCGAAAAAAAGAAGACACCGCTGTCACCAGCCCCGTCAGAGCCCTCTGTTTCGCCCCGTTCTGCCATCCAAAAATTGAAGAGGCCTATGGATCCTTCGCCAATATGGCCCTCTGATTCTTCTGTTGGTACCAACCAAAGGGAATTACCTCGCGCCCCCAAAGCGCAACGATCTTCAGAGAACAATTTCGTGCCAGGGACAAGAAGTTTTGAGGTGGTGGTACTTCCCGTTCAAGAAAGGGCAATGGATACCCTGCTCATCATCTCCACGAAGTCGAAAAACGACCCTTCGGATATTGGAACGATTGTCGCCATTTATTGGGCCGGGGTGGTGGGATTGGTTGTTTTTATGGTCACATTTTTTTGGGGTTCGTATTTACGCATCCAAAGGTTCTTCTTTCCATCCAAGCATCGGCTCCGGTCCCCTCCGATCCCTGCCCAATTGGTTGATGAGGTGTTTAAGGAATATTCTGATCAGGATCAAACAGAGCCGGCGGAGGCGTTCGCACAATTGCTCTACGACGTTGTTTCAACCCACGGTCAATCAGAGATAGATCCTCAAAAGGCTGCACAAGCCGCGGCGGAAGTGTTGAACGCCGTGCGGTCTGATAGAAATATTCAACAGGCGTTTGCGCGACTCAATCAACCGGACGATCTTGCCGGCCTGGAATTTGTTGCTCGTCTCGAAAAAGCCCTCACCCAACGCTTCGCGGGTCATGAATGGGACGGAAGAAAAGTTCAAGACCTTGTTTTGAACGCCCTTAACGCGGAATTTCAAAGCAGGCATAAAGATCAGAAGTTGCCGTTAGGTGTAAAGAGTACCATCCGCCGGGTTCTGAGCGCTGCTTAAAAATTGATAATTGGGGTCACTATCCGGAATGATTCAATTGAATCGTACCTAAAGGCGTGAAACGTGCACAAGACGCTGTCGCCCCGGCGATCTTTTGGCCGGGGCCCAGGTTTTGCCGTTGGTAAAAACCTGGATCCCGTACCGTTCCATGATGATCTTGGTCGGTACGTACCGGCATTAGGAAAATCAATGTATCAGTACAGCCAGAAAGCATGCCGGGATAACGGCACAAAAATATTCACGGTTGATAGACGGTAATGGCCGTTTAACTGAATTATTCGGGCTAATTTGGAGGTTAGGTTACAATCAACTTACAGTTCAGGGTCTTAAGATTGCCTTAAGGATAGGTTAAATTTTCAGGCGACTTTTCAGAGGAGGCTCACTTTCTGTGATACAGGACTTTTCAGTTTCTCCCATAGAGCTGTATCGGAGTTCGGTTGAGGAGCCTTATGCAGGGAAGCCACACGTATGGATCTGTAAGGGGCCTGGGTCCGGAAGGACCCCTGTCTAATCGACAATCTTTCGAATCTTCGCGGCCACAGTGATTCCTGCCTGTCTGTGTGCAGCGATGGAGGGATGGCCGTCATCCCGAAGAACTCTCCAGGTGTTGCTGTGGGGATCAAGTTCTCTAAAAACCGGATATAAATCGATGAATTCTATGTCGTTGGATTGAACAACGGTTCTGATTTTCTCGTGGATATCAGAAAAGGGGTATTGATCCAAACGTCCATCCTTAAGGAAAAAAGGAAACAAAACAAACAAAAGAGGTTTTTCCCTCTCTTCGCATTCCCTTTTCATTTCCGCGATACCAACCTTCGTTTCCTCCCACGGAGCAAATCCCTCCTTGTGCAAATCCTCAATGCTGAGGTCCCGTAGTCCCAAAATTTTCCGCAGCATTCTTTCCCATCTTTTGTTCACGAGGTGGTAGAAAACGCTGGTTGATAAAAGTTTATCGTGGGTGTCCGAAGAAAAATACAGTGAGGGAACCTCCTCCTGCATCCAACTTCCCCCCGCATGCTCAAAATTGGGGCCACTGGGAAGCGGATCATTGAGAAAATACTGAACGATAACGACATCGGGTTTCATGCCCCAACCCAATCGTCTTAAGAATTCCAAATTATTGAGGAAGGTGTTTCCCCGCAAAGATAAATTCACAACCTCCGTTCCCGGTTTATCCTCGCGCAATAGTGACTCCATAAAATACGGCCAAATGTCCTTTGTATTTTGGATCTTGTCCCCCCAAGAAAACGAGTCTCCCAACACCAAAATGCGAGGGCCTTTTCCCTGTGGTTCCATCCAACGAAAGGAACGAAATTTAAATTTCCCCCATATTCGAAAATTTTCTTTGTCGTAGTTGGGATGCGCGGGTTGTTTCAAAACAATACTTTTATCGGGTTCAAAAATCCGAAGAGCGCCTTCAGCCAACAGCATGGAACCAACCAAAGAAACAAGAAAAACTCCCGAAATTTTTAGGCGATCTTTCACAATTGTCATCGATGAGCTGGAAGCCAGGACCACCCAAAGAAGAGTAAAGATCAACAAGCCCATATCATAGGCAAACCCTGGTGAAATGCTCAACGCTGATCCCAGAATCAAAGTCAAAACAATAAACAGAATCCTGATGGTTCGGGTTTTTATCAGAGCAGGTAGAATTTCGTATTCGGAATCATTCCTCTTTGAAACTAGCAACGACACCAAACACACCAGAGCCAACAAAGAACGGCTCACTAGATAAGAGTTGGGAAGAGAAGGAGAAGCGAGAAAAAACTTCACCGTCGGGATCGCAAAAATAAGCGCGCAAAAAAATCCAACCGTTTTCCAATTCATCATTTCAACTCACTAACGGATGATGACGAGTTTGCCTTCGTATCGGGTCGAGTCGCCTTTGATGAGGTAAATGTAAACCCCCGTGGCGAGCTTTTCGCCTTTTGAATTGGTCACGGCCCAATCGAGCAGGCTGGTGTTGGGGATGGGCAACTCCACGACCAATCGGCCGTCGGTGGTGTAGATCTTGATGGTGCCCGAAGCGGGTAAATTCGTGAAGGTGATTTTGGTGTGAGAGGAATTGGTGCTGGGGGTGAAGGGAACGGGAAAAGCGTGGGGTGTGGCGGCGAATAAAGTTGTGCAAGATGAAACCAATAGCATGAATATAAATGCGGTCATGGTGCAGCTCCGCCGGAACCGAAATAACCGTCGCCCCGGCAAGTCGTCTGGCCGGGGCCCAGGTTTTGTCTTTTTAACCTGTATTAAATTCTGAACATCAGGCAACACCTGGGCCCCGGCCAAAAGATTGCCGGGGCGACGAATTGTTACGTTCTCACTGTTTAACTGAAGAAAAAAATTTCTCACATGTTTACCTCACGATCACAAGTTTTCCGGTTTTGCGGTTCCCGCCGGATTTGATTTCGTACAAGTATACATCGGCGCCAAGAGGTTCAGCGTTGTCGTTTTTAACGTCCCACTCAATCGTGCCCGATCCGCCCGGAATGATGGTGATTTCCTTGACCAACACCCCCGACACCGCGGTGTAGATTCGAATCATGCCTTCGTCGGGCAAGTTCGTGAATTTGATGGTGGTGTTTTTTGAGGCCACGAAAGGAACCGGATAGGCGTAGGAATGGCTCACATCGTTTGAAGGCGCCCCCATGAGCGCGAAGAGCCCCAGTTTATACACGGTCGCCCGCACTGTTTTGGTGCGAGGGTCCACCACAGAACTCGGCACGCGCACCCACAACTGGTGTTCCTCGTCCAACCGGTACAGCGCCAAGGTGGACGCCCGCGTTTTAGCGCTGGCCAAACCGTCTCTGGCTTGAGGCGCGTCCAATCCAGCGGAAAGAGAAGTTTGATCAATATACCCATCTCCATCCTCATCCACATAAGGGATGGAAATGACGGCGCCTCCACTTAAGGGTTCGTCCATGCGAGCATGGCTGGCACTGAACTGACTGAGGTAGCGACGCGACAAAGGCCGCGAGAATTCACCCCCGGAATGCACTTGTTTTTGGGTGGCCGCCGCCTCGGAGCCGAACGCAAAACCCCAAGGGAAAGAAGCCGGATCGGGCTCGGCGCCCAAAGCGCCCGGCTCACTGAAGGATCCGGCTGGCACCTGGATCAACGTGGCGGGCCCTCCCGTTGGGTCTTCCACACGGAACGCATTTTCAATTTTCGGATCGAAGAACACTCGGAACCGATATTCGTAGGGTTCGGCCAGAGAGTTTCCGGCCAAATCTTTCACCCGTTCGGTGAATACCAATTTATAGAGATAGCCGGCTTTAAGTCCTGGTTGCGGGAAAAGAACCGTCAAACGTCCTTCCTGACCTTGATCCACATAGGCCAAGGAATAATCGATCGCGGGTTGAGAAGTGACCGGTTGACTCATATTGTCTTCAACAGCCACCACGAGAATATTGGACGGGTTGATGGTTTCGGGTTCCAAGCGTTTCGAGAAATTCAGACGAATCGCGTTTGACGCAGGCGCCCAGGGAACCCTCGCGGCAAAAGACACATCCTGTAACGCCAGTGTTATTCCACTTCCGCCGAGCCCCAATTGGCCCAGAGGCCGGGCCCCACTTTGAGCGGCCGCGCCATCTTGAGAAAGCGACACCACCTCCGGCGGAATAATATCTTGGAAAAGGGGATACGGTCCAAAAGCCCGGTTCAAAGACGGCGTGTCTTGATTGTTGTAACTCATCACATGCAAATACCATACCGTGTTGGTCGCGATCACATCGCGCGTGAATTCCTTGAGGTCGGAGGGATTGTCCCATCGCTCTTCGGTTCCCGTAAAATCATAGGTCGGTTGGGTGGAAAATTTAACACGGTAATAGGCCACTGTTCCCACGCCGAACGGCAAGTTATTTTTAAATTTGAATTTGATTTCCTGGCTCATCACGTTCACTTGGTGATTGGTGGATTCCACATCCGCTTCCCGCGCCAATGTGAAGGCGGTGGCCGAGTTCGAAGGCGCACTTTGTCCGCGCGCGTTAAAGGCCACCACGGTTCGCGTATAGGGCCGATTGGCTCCCAATAGACCGGACTCCACCACATTGATTCCCTCGGCCTGTTCGCTTTGTGGAATGCTATAGCCCCGATCGGCTTTCATGGTGGGAACACCGCCCACCGTTTCGATCACACGGAAACCATCTTCATCGGTGGAATTGTCTTTCCAAATCCAGTTGATTGAAGTGGGTGATTGCCCCACCCCTCGCAAGTTACTGGGCGGTTGAATGGACACGGTCGTACCCGAACCCACCGGAGAGGGCTCTGTTATCACACCCGCGCCATTGCGCGCGAGGACCTGATAGGAATAAGTGGTGGCCGTTCGAAGAATAATGTGAGCGGGGCTGCGGTCCCATTCTTCTTTTGTTTGCCAAAGCGGAGTCGAAGCGTCCCCTTGAACCGTGACCCAACTGGAGGAAAACACCTCCCACTCTCGCTTCACCAATTGAATGGCATATTGGGTTGAAGGAGAATTCCCGTTCGTTGAAAATGCGATGGTCAGGAAAGCCCCTCTGGAGTTATCAAACCCCGGCGTCGCCACCGGTTGACCAGGAATTTCAGCCAGGGTCCACGATTCAATGGCAGAGGAGGCCGCGCCATAAATTCCATCGGTGGATTGGGCGCGCACCCGCACATTCAATTTGGTGTTGGGGGTGAGATTTCTCACTTCGCCATTGGAACCCGTGACAGGAATCAAATAGGAGTAACCAGGAAGGTTATCGCGGAGACCATGAATGTCATAACCGCGAATGTCAGGAACCACCTGTTCCGTGACAACGTCGGAGGGTTCTCCTTGTTCATCGAAAGCCCCCAACCCCACCAGATAATAATGGAAACGAGGAGCCGCCGCCGGATTTGTCACTTCTGTCCATCTAAAAGTTACAGTACCAGTGGTCGCGCTGACCATGGTCAGGGGAGACGCATCGGCGGGTATTCCACCATCGGGGTCATGACGCGCTTCCACAAGGGTGTTCGGGAGATCCTCCCCGTTGTTGCCGGTGGATACGATGTAATGAACGGTTGTTCCGGCCGGAACCGTGTCAAAATATCGGGTGAAATTGACGCCATCGCCGGAAACATAGGCTCTAAAAGAATTGGCCCCCATGGATGACCAGGAGAGTTGAACTTCATCTTTTCCCAAAACACGAGAAGACAAGGTTGGTTTCTGCGGAACGGTCCGGACATGGGTGATAGTGGAGGCGGCGGTGAGAGTGCCGCTGTGATTGCGCGCGATCACTTGATATCCATAGGAAGTCCACGGCAACAAATCTCCATGGGTGGCACGAAGGGTCCCAATGGAGGTTCCACTCACGGATCGACTCCATTCATCTCGTGAGAACCAGACCGGTGTTGGAGAGACGCCGCCTTGACCATCTCCCGACAAGTAGACATTGTTATTTACATTGTAAATCGCGTAGTGGGTGTGAATGGGGTTCAAATCTCCCGCGCTGATGTTGACTTGGACATTGTTTTTTAGAACCCCGGCCGTCCACTTGGCGAGCAGTGTGGGTTGGACCGGCGCGGTCGCCAAGGTCACCACCGGCATGGAAAACATCTGAGGGGGCGTTAAAACTCCCAGCGAATTGACCGCCGTCACCCGCACCCAGTAGGTTGTGTTCGGCGTAAGACCAGGGATGGAAACAGGAGAGGTTTTCACATTGGCGCTTCGGAAGGGCTCATTGAAATTGGGAGAGGCGGCCGCTTCGGCGAAATAATCGGTCCACGCCGGGTTTCCGTTGCCGTTCCACGACACCTGCACACTTTCAATGAAGGGTGTCACACTCCCCAACACCGGCGCGGTGGCCTTGGTCACTTCGCTGCCCATCAAAACAAATTCGGATTTAGAATTTTGTCCGATGGATTTTCCTCTGAAATAATAGGTGGTGTTGAATTCCAATTGCGTCAGGGGCCACAACAGGTTCGTGGTCTGGAAATTGGCTTCCGGCGGCGTTAAGAATTTGTCTTTTGACCGCTCAATCACATAGGAGACTCCGGCGGGATTGCCATTCCCTTCCCATGCCAATTTCATTTGATCGGGTTCCACTTGGGTATAGACAAACGGCGGCGCCGGCGGCGAAACGAGTGTGTGTCGATATCCCAATCTCAACCATTCCGTGGCCACGCCTCCATGATTGATGGCGCGAACAGCATAATAATAAGAGGTGTCCGGTGTGAGACCCGTCAATTCCCCACTCGTTCCATTCAGGACCAACCGTTTATCCTCGGCTTGATCCAAGGTCTCAACCAAGGAGGCTCTCAATTCATAACTCGTTCGCCCCGCGGGCATTGAGGCCCCTTCTCTCCAAGAAGCAGCGACGGAGGAATGGTATACAGCCAACCGGCCCTCGAACGGAGGTTCAGCCAAAGTTACGGTTGATGTGGCGCTGTAGAGACTCAAGTAATTGTTCGGGGTTTTGGCGCGCACGCCGAAACTATAGGTGGTGTTGGGTGTCAGGGAGCCAAACCGATGCGCCAAAACCTCCCCTCTATTTTGGGCGGTGCCGCTCGTATCCAACTCATTTCCGGTGTTCCACAACACATCAAAGGTGGTACCCGTCGGGTTCAAGCTCAACCAATTCACATCCACATGAACCGTCGAAGGAAGAACAGAAGTGAGAACCGGCCCTTCTACCGTGTCGCCTGTGGGTCCAGAACCCGCCACCACCCAAGGGGTCGGATGGCCATAGATATTCACAGCCCGCACTCCAATGTAATACACCGTGGCGACTTGGAGACCCGTGACCGTTCCCGAAGAACGATGCAACCCTATTGTTTGGATCAAGGGGTTCGACATGTCGGGAAGGCGTGAGGCGGCCATCTGATAAACAGTCATCGTTGAATTGTCCAAACGGTCCCATGATAAAGCTGCGGAGGAATTGAAGATTTGTGGCGACCCAATGGAAACGGGCGGCCTTGCATAGGTATAGGTTGAAAAAGTGACGGGGGTGGTCTCATTTCCAGCGCGGTCCCGCACCACCAATTGAATCGCCACAGGGGAATTGGGTCTGAGGGATTGCCCAAACTCATTGAATCGGCTGGTGAAGGTGGCCTCTCGCCATCTCTGTTCCGGATATTCAAAATTGTAAGGCGGCGTTCCGAGTCCTGAACCGCCCCCTTCGTCTTGGGCCGTTCGCGCCACCCAAGTCACGCTGGTTTGATACACCGTCACGCTCTCAAGCTGAGCCGGGTTCGGCGTGGGCGGGGTCTGGTCAATGGACACAGGCCCGAAGCGATAAACCGGCCCTCCCACCCCCGCGCTGTTGTAAGAACGGAAATGCATGTAAAAAGCGCCCGCGGCGGTGGGCCGCGTGGAAAATTCGAGAGCGCCCCACCGCTCTGCTTCAGACCCGTCAAATCGACTGAGATTATTGATGGAAAGTTCTTGGTTCACCAACACTTGGATATATTGAACTTTTCCTTCGTGGGTGGGATCCGCCCAACCCGATTCATTGATAAAGGTGAACACTTTTTCGAGCGGATAATAATTTCCCTCTGCGAACAAATTGATCCCATTGGAGTCGCGAGCGGGACGGATTTTTTGGGCATCGGGGATGTCCGCCAACGTGGTGACGGGAGAAGAAGAAACCAAATCGGTTTCTTTTCCGACAGCGTTGCGCGCCTTGACCGACAAGTTGTAACGCGTGTTCGCGGCCAGTTGCGCGGGCGGAACGTCCCACGACAACGTCGTGACCCAAGGAGACTCAATGACGGAGAGTCCCCGAGAAATCAAAAATTTGAAGGCGGTTAGACCTTTTCCAAGACCTTCAAAATTTCCCGAGGCCGTCAAAGTCATGCTGGACACCCAAATATTCGAGGCCGTCACGCCAGTCGGCGTCACCTGATCGGTCCAAGCGTCGATGCTGTGAGGACCTGTCCCCAACCCCAAGCTGTCTCGCAAATAGGCGTTCATTTGATAACTGGTATTGGCCGTGAGAGGCCGGCTGATGTGATCGATGAGCGCAGGATTATTGATGTCGGGACAAACCCAAGTGGTGGCGCCACGCCCCAACTGAAAACCATAATAACCGCCCGAGGCCACACAATTCGCATCTTCAATATTGGCGCCGGTGGTCTTGTTCTGGCGCCAGTGAATGCTGTTAGAGGAAGTTTGAACCACAAAAACATTCGGCAATCCATTGGTGGTTTGGCCAAAGACATGGAAAGGCCCCACGTGGATGCTTTGAATCACCTCATCAAAGGGAAGAGTCCCGCCGTGATAGGCGCCCACATGCAACCAATAGTCTCCCGGCCCATAGGGACGCGTGCTGATAAGGGGGGTCGCCGCGTCCACGCGGTCTTCCAGCCCAGAAAAGGAATAGGCGGCGGAGTTGTTCCACACCCACCGGTAATATTCGACTGTCCCGGAGCCAAAGGGAATTAAAGATTTTGCCGTGAATACATTCGCTCCCGCCAAATAGGCCCCGCCGACCAAAGCGGGGTCTGAAGTATTGGCCGGATTGGTCGACACCACCACCGACGGCGCTTCAGGGGTGGTGGTCACCACCCCCAAATTCACCCATTCGGTGGGAATGGCGACATTGTTTTTCGCGCGAACGTGAATGTAATAAGTGGTGTTCGGCGAAAGCGGGGCCGACGGGGGAGTTCCGACCCCAAAAGCGGCATTGGCGAGAGAGGTGTTGATCGTTTCAAAAACGGGTGTGAAGTTGGAATTCAGAGAAATCTCCGCTTGATACAGGGTGTTCGAAGGATTTTGATTGGGGAGCCACTGAACCGTTACCGAGGTTTTGTACGCCTTAAACGAACCCACGCTGGGGAGCGCGGCCAATGTATACGTGGACTGCTGGGTGGATCCTGTGGTGTTGAGCAATTTATCTTGCACTCTCAACGACATGGAATAAAGAGTGTTGGGTTTTAATTGGAAGGTGATGGAACTCGGATCGGCGGTGAAACTGTCTCCCCCTCCCGAATTCCAAAGGTACGGCGTGCTGTGTAACCCAGACATGGAATCCGAGGTATTGGAAGCCGCCCGCCACGTAATATAGTTGATTCCCGGTTGAGGCGTGTCAAATTGAGCGGGATTGGGCACGGGAGGTAAAACGTCATAACCAAACCAGGAAAGCACATCCGCCGGATTGGGCGCTGTTAAGTCGCCCACTTTGTTGACCGATCTAAAATGCAAATACCATTTATCAGATTGGGTGGCCGTCACCACCAATTCATCGGTCAAGGAAGCCGGGGTCCAAACACGTTCCACCAAAGAATTATCGAATCCATAGGCCGAGTGGGTGGTCCAAACATAACGGAAATGGTCATAGAGGGTTGCGCCAGGCATTTCGGCGACGCGGAATTTAAACACAGGATCTTTGGTCCACTCCCCCACCACCCCCTGAACCGGCAAGAGGCGCGGGGGTTTGGCCAAGGTCCACACAATTTTTTCCGGACTGGTGGCAGTTTCCACACCCATTCCATTTCGAGCTTTCACAAGGACCGTATAGGAACTGTTGTAATTGAGGAATGAGAACGTGGCCGAATTAACTTGCACCCAAGGAGCGGTCACACCCGAAGGAACGGTGTCGAATTGAAGGCCCGATAGTTCTTGATCCAAATGGGGGAAAACCCCTTCCGCCTCCACATTCACCTGTTGCCCCGTTCGATGGACAACGCGAATTCCCGTGGGAGCATTTTGATGGGTGTAAGCCGCCAAATGGAGGGCCGGTGAGGATATATTGCCCACGCTGTCTCGAACCAACATGTCGGCAAAATAGGAGGTATTGGCGTTTAAATTTTCTCTGAGCCAAACGTCTTTTGAAACCCACGTGAGCCCATTATCAAATGAATAGGGCGCCGCGGGAAAACCCGCCAATCCAATGTCCTCAGCCTCCCCCAAAGTGAAGGTCATGCTGGAGGTTCCATGAACCTGAACGGAAGAGGTGCCCAATATTTGGGGCGCGTCCGCATCAATCACCCAAGGCCCCAATCGCACATAATCACCGGGCAACGTCCGGTCGGCCACGTCATAACTGCGCACATGCACATAGGATGCTTGGGACCGCGCGAAAAGGGTGCTCCAACTGCCGGAGAAAATCTTGGGGGCTCCCTGGAACGCCACCGCTTCGGGCTCATAGTCGTAGGGTGTCACCACATATTTGTAATAGGCCACCTCGCGGCGTTCGACGGCGCCGGTGTCGCTGAAGCGAACCAAAGTATTCCCCGGATAAACAGCGGGCGGATAAACCGGTTTGTCAGCGGAAATTTGAGGGCGGGTGCCGAGCGTGGTGGTGCTGATGAGGGCGGTGGTCCAATCGGTGGGCGTTCCGTCCTGATTAAACGCGCGCGCAAAAATATTATAGGTCACGTTGCCTGACAACCCTGAAACTCCGACCACGTTATGTTGAACCACATTCGACAAGATTTCAGCGCCACCACCCACCGTGACCACTTTCACTTGCAGGCCGGATTGACCCATCGCCAAATTCGGGAAGGATCCTTGCACCGTAAAGTTCGCGCTCGTTTTGAACACTTCGGTTACCTGGAGGCCGGTGGGTGTGTTTTGATGGGTTATAGTGGTGATGGATACCGGCGTCGTCATATTGGAAGGGAGCGCATTGTCCCGGACGCGCAATGTCATCGTGTAAGCGGTGTTGGCCTCGAGATTGGCGGTGGTCGAACTGCTTTCGCTTTGGAATTTTTCGGCTCCTGTTCCAAAAATCCATCCATAGGGTTCAACATGAAGTCCGGCGCCATTGGGTTCGTTCGGATCCGAGGCCACCGCCCCTTCCCATATCAAGGATTGTGGACCGCGAATAATATTCGTGAAGAGCGCGGGCTGAGGGGTGGGTGTGCTCAAATCCACTTTGAAAGGACCCACCGATAATTCCGATTCAACGGTCCCTTGTTCATCGTCGTTGTAAGCTTTGAGATGCAACGTGTAGATTCCTGTTTGAGGTTCCACTATCACCAAGGGGCCCTCCGATTCTCGCCACACCTGAGGAACCAAATCTTGGTTGGAGTCCGAGGGCCATTCAAAAGTGGACTGCGAAGAAAGCCATATATAACGGAGATACGCCGCCTTGCTTGGAAAGGCATCGGTGGTGAGGGTGAAGGAACTCCCCCGCGGAACGTTGCGGCCTCTCCAAATCACGTTATCCGCCGGAGGGGTGGCGGACACCGTGAAAAGAGTGGGCCGTGTGTTGCTGCGCCCCAAAAGAGCAACGGGCGAAAAACCACCATCCAGGTTCTCCGCCTTGACCGAAAACCAATAGGCCTTGTTCGGCAACAAACCCGAGATGGTGGCAAAGGTATTTTTGGTCACCGAAGAGCCGACAATCGTGCTCAAGCCCTCATCTGAATAGGCTTCCAATCGATAAGACGTGCCCGGCACATTTTGGTTTGACAGCCAACGCGCGGTAATGGAACTTACAAAATTATCGAACCGCGACCCGATAAACACAAGGCTTGGCTGAGCCGCCAATGTATGGGTGCTCAAAACAGGGTCCGCGAACACGATTTGTGAGGTCCCCAAAGCTCCAACGCGCACCCAATAAAGTTGATTCGATAAGAGCCCCGACACAATGGCCGTCAAACGCGATGTTTCGCTGGATGAAATCAAATAACCGGTTGCGAAATTGGATTCGGTCGAAACCTCCATTCGATACCGGGTTCCCGTCGGGTTTTGCCCAGCCGACCAAAGCGCGGTGATGGTGTTCGACGACCGGGACAACGCGGTCGACGCATTCCACACCGGCGCCTGCGCCCACGTGGTTTGGTGGGCGGAGGCGGATGGGATTGAACTTTCCGTGCCTTTCCTCGCCACAACATAGTAACTATAGCTTGTGTTGGGTTGAAGCCCAGTCGCCACAAATTGCATCGGGTTGTTCTCCCCCGCCTGGCCAGGCACGCTTCCGACCTCTCGAACCGGCTCACTCGCCGACCATTGATAGATGGAAAAACTGTCCTCCTCTCCGGCGCCAAAAGAGGCGTCGGTCCATTTCACAATCAATCGATCGGTTTGACTGGTCAACACAGGTCGTTCCACACTGACTTGTGTTGGAGAAACCAGCACGATTCCTCCCGCGGAGGGCTGAGTCCGGGCGACGCCCAAACTGGTTCGCGCGGTGGGCAATCCCGCATGGTTCAAGGCGGAAACGAAAACCGTGTATTCGGTGTTGGCGGAAAGCAAGGTCAACAGACCCATCGTGGGATGGGTGGTGAGAAGCGAGGGCCCTGGTCCGCCCGACCATTCCGTTTCAATAAGAAAGCGTGTTCCGGCCGAGTTGACACTCGTCCATTGCGCTTGAATTGAGTTGGACGTGATGGTTCCAAAGGGCGGCGTCCCCGCCACGGGTGGAGAGGCGAGAGTGGCCCCCGCCGGCAAAGAAACCCAAGGCGTCTCCCGCGAAGCAAGATTGAGGGCCCGAACCCGCGCATAATAGGTGGTGTTGGCTTTGAGCGATTCAAATAAAGCGAATTTTTCGCTCACAGTTTTTTCGCTCACCACCGGTCCAAAATCACTTTCGGAAATTTCTATTCGATAGGTGGGGTTGTTGGGATTGACGGTGTCCTCCCAACTGAAGCGCAGGCTATTGACCGTGGCTTGAGGCGCGCTCAAGAGCGCGGTGGGTTTCACCGCGAATGTCGCTGCGAAGACGGGCCCGGCATAATTCAATACGCCCTCCGCGCTTCTAGCGGCCACCTGATAGGAATATATCGTATTGGGCAAAAGGGGCGTGGCCAAAGAACCGCTGTCTGGAAAGGGGCTACCAACGGGCCCCGTCACACCCAATTGAACATAGATTCCATTGATTTCACGGAAAATATTGTAGCCCACCGGATCAGGAACGGTCCCGGAAAGAGGCGGCGACCACAACAACTCCAGTTGGGGTGTGGTGACGCCATCAAGCGGAGGACGAACCTCGAGGTTGCGTGGTTTTCCCACCGCCGCTTGGGCTTCGGAAGTTCTGGCGGTTCCCAACGCGACCCAGGTCGATGGCACGCCTGCATGATTGATCGCGCGCACCCGCAGAGAATACTCCATGTCTTGTTCCAAGGGTTTGATTTGGACCGCTAAACTTTTTGTTCGTGTGGAAATTCCGACAGGGGTCCCCCCCTTTACGGCCTCCAATTCATACAGTGTGGAAGTCAACGGGTTTCCATTTTCGGTCCAATTCGCTTCGATGAAATTGGCTCCCACTCGGATGATGGCTCCAGCTTGGGGCGGGAAGACTTGCGTCGGCGTGTTCGAGAAATTGTACGGCGTGGTCAAAAGCCCATCGCGGCCTTTGGCATTGATTCGAAACGCGTAAGTCGTGTTGGGGGTGAGTCCTGTCAAAACAACGGGAGCTGTGCCATCTCCTTCTTGTTGGTGAACAGAGCCGGTCAATAAATTGGTCGCGGTTAATCGGTACAAGGAGTCGGGCGGATTGTTCCCCGCCACAAAAACTTGGGCTGAGGCGGAGTTAACAAACACATTGAGACCCGCCTGGGTGACGGGCGCCGGTTTGGTGGCGAGGGTCACGGGCGGCATTGGCGACGGGTGGCCCATTCTGTTCAACGCCGTCAATTGATAGGTATAGCTGGTGTTCGGGGTAAGACCGGCGGCTTGAATTCGAGGGGTGGAAGTGGAGGTGAAAAAGACGGAAGAGCCGGCCATCGAGGAACCGGCGCGAATGTCCAAAACATACCCCGTGTCGAGGGGATTGTTGTTGTGTTGCCATTGGACGGTTAAAGAAGTGCTGGCCACATTCACAGTGACCGCCGTTGGCAACGCCGCCTTTGTGACGGTGGAGGCCACCAACACATAATTTGTTTTTGTGCCCGCCCAATTGACCGCTTGAACATGGAATTGAACCGAGGTGTTGGGCGTCAAATTGTTGATAAGGGCTTGGGCTCCCACCCCTTCTTGAAATGTGCTTGAGGGAGTCGTTCCGAAAATTTGATCGGTTCGAACCGTGTAGCGGCTGGTCGGAGGATTTCCATTCTCCCCCCACGTCAAGTTCACATTGTTGCTGGACACATTCACGAAACTTCCCGCCCCCGGAATCGCCGCCAAGGTGACCGTGGTGATCTCGACTGAAGGCAATGTGCTGAACTCTCCTTGCACGCCCCTGACTTGATAACTGTAGGTGGTGTTGGGCGTTAGAGCATTGTCGGTGTGGGTCAAGGAAGAGCCCACCGATATTTCCGCGGGGCTCCCATAGGTCACCCGTTTGAGCAGACGATATTCAGAGGCATTTGGAACCGCGTCCCACACTTGGGTCAGTTGATTGATTTGAACATCCGTAAACCGATGATTGGCGGGCGCATTGGAAGGCAGCGTGGAATCATTTGTTCGAACCGCGTCCGGCGCTCCAAAATTCGACCATGCTGTTGGAACACCGCCATGGTTCACAGCGCGCATACGGAAATAATAATTGGTTCCGCCCGCCAAAGAACGCATAAACACAGCGGGCGCGGTGGTGGTGCTCAAGAAGGCGTCCAGCGTGGAGAAGTTCGCCAAACGAGAGGCCACGATTTCATATCGGGTTCCAGCGGGATTGTCTTGAACGCCAAAATTCACGCCCACGCTCGACACAAAAACGGGAGCAAGGGTTCCCGCTTGAGGCGGAACCGCCAACGTGGACACGAGCCCCATGTTCACAAACGAGGTGGCGACCGGAGGCGCATCTCCATTAAAAGCGCGCACATCCACTTGATAGGTGGTATTCACTTGCAGTTGGGAAATTTTGTAAAGCGCGCCTGTTATTTTCCCGCTCGTTGAAAAGTCGGCGAAAGGAGCGCTGGCCCACCGGACCTCATATTCAGTGAGCAAATGATTGTCACCCCGGCCCCAAACCAATGAAATGGTATGGCTGGATACAGCGGAGAAGGTGTTGATCGTTTTAACTGGCGCTTCAGCCCACGTCACGTCCAAAACTTCGTTCGTGGGGGATGAAACCACCGCCCCTTTGAGCGCTCGAACCCGGTAATAATAGGTGGTGTTCGATGAGAGACCATCAACATCAACAGTGGTCGCGGTGGTTTGATTGCTGGGCCCAATCAAAGTGGGAAGCGAAATCCAACTGTCTCCATTCAAACTTCGCTCGATGGCGAAACCGGTTTCATCGGCGGAGTTGTCCGCCCAAGTCAGTTGAATGGAATGAGCCGAAAGGACCGTGACCGAGAGGTTCGTGGGGCCATTGATTTGGAAGGCCTGAGAAAGGGTCCGTGTGCTGCCCAGAGACACCCATTCGGTGGGAATCCCTCCGTGATTGACCGCGCGGACACGCCCATAAAAAAGTGTATCGAAGGCCAAATTGTTGAAGGTGAATTGAGGAGCCGTGGAAAAAACCGATATTCGGTTTTGGTCTGACTCAATGTTTGGATTCACCGATAACTCCACTTGGAATCTCGTTCCTGTGGGATTTAAACTCGACCAATCAGCCGTGATAAAGTTGGCCCCCACCGATGAATAATCTTTTTTAATCGGCGACGTCGCCAATGTCACAACGGTGAGCGTGGGCAAGTCACTAAAATCAACGGTGGAAGGAACCGAATTCGTATTCAAAGATCGTATTCGAAATTGATGGGTGGTGTTGGCTCTCAAACCCGTTTGGAGCGAAGAGGTTGTGGTGCGGGGAGTTAACACCGGGTTGGGCTCAACAAACCCTTGCGTGGAGCGAATGAGTTGATACAAAACCGAGGTCGGGTTGTTGGAGGACGACCATTTGGCCACAAGGCTCGAAACAGACACCTCAAACGGTTCCCACGCTGCCACCGGCGCGGACTTGGTTCTGGAGCTGATGGCATTTGAATAAAGAGACACATTTGTCCCTTTGAGCGCTTTGAGCCGGTAGTAATAAATTTTGTCGGCCAGGAGCGGACCCGCGTCCACCGTCGAGACGACCACCGCTCCAACGGGCGCGCTGATATCGGCCACTTGCGAGAAACCCAAGGAGGAGGTGACGCTTCGCTCCAAAATATACCGATCGGCATTCGTAACCGCGTTCCACGTCACTTCCAATTGATCGAAATCCGCTGGCCGAGGCCGGTGAGAAACAGAAACAAACGTGGGCTTGGCCAAAATGACCAAAGGCGCCAAAGTTTCCGCATATCCCGGAACCAAAACAAAATCAGTCAGGAGAGGCGGCAAATCAACCGCTGAACTTAAGGAGCGAATGCGCGCGTAGAAAGTGGTGAGCGAAGGAAGCCCGTCCACGCTCCCAAAAAGCGGCGAAGCCATGCTTAAACGCGTGGTCACCGTTGAATAGATCGCGGCCGAATAGTTGGCCACCGTGGACATTTGAATTTCAAACCGAGAGCCAATGGGGTGATCGCTCAACCATCGAAGGGTTATGGAGCTTGGATAGACATTCGAAAAAATGGGAGTGAGCGGTTTCTGAGAACGGGTCAAGCGGCCTTCAATGGGAGAAGCTCCACTCACCCCTTGTCCCGCTCCGCCGAAACCATTGAAACCTTTCACCCGGTAATAATAAGAGGTGTTGGGAGCGAGACCGGTGTCCACATATTGAAGAGCCGCTGGCACAATTTCGGCCACCTGAACAAACACGCCGGTGGGATGGCTTGCACGTTCCACCCGATAACCTTCCGCTTGCCGGTCCACGCCGCCATTGGGGAGCGGGGTGCCGTCCGACCACACCAACAGCATTTGATCATAGACATCGGAGGAGGGTGGAAGCGAAACGGTGAGATTGTTCGGCGCATCAGGAACACCCGTGAAACTGCGAACACTGGTCAGAGCTGACACCCCCTGTGTGGCGGAACTCATAATGGAATTAAAAGATTCGATGCGGCGTGAAACGGCCGTGTTTGAAAGAAGCCCCGTCTCCTGCCACGAGGTGACGCTCACGCCCAGCTGGGGTGACACCGGAGTGCCATCCAACTTGGTCACACGGTACCCCAAAAGCCCCTGTTTTGTGACGGGCTCACTCCACGACCATGTAATTTTGTCGAAAGCGTTCACCGTTCCAACAGGGTTTTGAGGAGCGCTCACCTTGTCCAAGTTTTGGGTGGACCAACCCGACCAGGGCCCCGGTTGCAAACTGGCGTCAATGGCGCGAATTCGAACCGATCGATCCTCCGCGCTGCCGCCGCCGGATAAAATACGAATGGGCAATTCCAATTTTCCGTCCACTTTGGAAGGCCGCACGAAAGACCCGAGCAGCGGACTTCCATAGGACCCTGATAAATAAGAAATGGATCCATCGCCAGACCTCACCTGAACCGCATAAGACAATGAATGTTCGGATGCCGGGCCATTGGCCTGTGAATCGGTGGCGGGGGTCCAACGTATTTTAAGAGTCGTCCCATCGAACCGATAGCTGACACCCGCCGCACTCGGGGCCGCCGGGGCCGGATTGGAACGGCCGGGATTCAAGGGATCGATTTCCAAATTCTTTAACAACGCAAACTGACGGGACACCGGAAAACTGTTGTCTTTGCCCAACACCAGCAAATCCGGATCGCCGTCTTTATCGAAATCGCCGAAAGCCAGCGCGGAATTTTCGAGGCCCTGATCCACGCCATAAATTTCTTTGGCCTGGGACAAATCAAAACCCAAGGAGACCCCGCCCACATTGTTTTGAGGGACGATCATCAACTTTCGTTTGCTCCCCGATATTCCTGAGAGAGCCACATCCACAAAACCGTCGACATTGACATCCGCAAAGGCCGCCTGGCCGGCGCGAAGGGAGGGAAGCCCCAGTCGCTGAATCGTGAACCCGAAGGTTCCGGTTTCAACCAAATTGTTTTTATAGAAACGCGGTTGACTGGAGAGGTTGGCAAAAATGTCCAGATCGCCATCGTTGTCGATATCTGAAAGAGCCATGCTGGCATTCGAAAAACTCAGGGCTTCCACGATGAGCCCCGACGCGTAGGGAAGATTGTTGTCTCCGCTGTGAAGGAACACGCGCAGGTTGGATATAAACGGATTGGCGCTGCGACGGCCCAAGACCACCAAATCCAACCGCCCATCCGCGTTCATATCGGCCAACATCAGCTGACCTTGGGACACGCCGGAACTGGCGCTTAAGTCCCAGTTGTTTTTATACACAAATCCATTGTTGGTGTTTTCCAAAACCAGCAACCGATAAGCCGCGCCTGAAAGATCTTGACCCATGATGGCCAAATCGGGATCGCCGTCCCCATCAATGTCGCCAAACGCCAATGAGCCATCCACCGCTCCGTAAGAGTCCAAACTGACCTGACTGAACTGTCCGGGGTTTTGCTGTTTGTACAGGGTGAGGCGCGCTTGCGTCGCGTCCCGGCCGGCCACGGCAAAATCAAGAAGACCCTGCGGGTCGTTGTCGATGTCGCCCACCGCGATGGCGGCGCGCTCCAAACCCAGGAACGGATTGTTGTTTAAATCCCGATCGATGGTTGTGAAATTGGCGGATCCGTTGTTTTTATAGAGCTGAGTGAGGCGCACCGAACCCGAAGCGCCGGCCACCACAAAATCCAGGTTTCCATCATTATCGAAATCACCCGCGGCCAAAGCCCCATTTTCAAGACCAACTGATTTTCCAAAAAAAGTTTTTTGTAATGAAAATCCGGAGGCGATGGCGCTGCTGATGTTGGAGGCTCCCGACCAATTCCCCGAAGCGTCCTTGGCGCGGATTCCGAATTGATACAGCTGGCCGGCACGAAGACCGCTCACCAACAATTCTTCCGCGCTTCCGGCCACTTGCGGCGTGGGCAGTGAAACCAAATTATTAATCGATCGCCATGACGGATCCGAGGGGAAAGGTGGATAAGAATTCGGATCATTTGTTTCGCGGTAACGAATGTCATATTCCGCGGCTTGGCCTTGGGTCCCATCTTCACCCGGCGCCGTCCATTGAAGTTTGACTTGAAGCCCCAGGGACGCTCTCAAATCCACTACGGTCGCCGGCGCGATCCCATTGATGGGGAGAGACCCGACCTCACTTTCAGGCCCTTCGCGGAAAGAGGGGTCAATCGCCCGAACCGACCAGTAATAGGTATGGCCATCTCTCACCCGCAATCTCAAGGTGTTTGTGCCATGAACTCCTTGGAAGGGAGCGGCAGCCCCGTAACTTTTCACGAAGGTGTTGGCGCTCGCCAAGGGAACAGTGGCCACGCGAATCCCGTAGAAAAGGGCGGACCCCGGCGCATGGTCATCGCTTGGAGCGGTCCAACTCAAGGTCAACTCAGCCCCAACCGCGGTCACTGTCACTGGATCGACCTTTGCAGGCGCGGCGTTGGAGGAACCGTCCATATCTTTCACATTTTTTAAATATTGAAGTTTGGGAACACCCGCGCCATTTTCACCCGAGACCAAAACGTCCACATCTCCATCCCCGCCGTTTGCGTCGCCGTCGCCAAGAGTCAAGCTTCCCATAATCGCTTCCGATCCCAAGGGTTCTTGCGGAGCGCTTAAGGTTCCATTCTGATTCAAATAAATCAAGAAACGGTTTCGGGTTCCGTCATATCCCGACGCGACCAAATCACTCCAGCCGTTGTAATCCAAGTCGCCCCACACCAAGGAGGCGGAACTCAACTGAAGGCCCAAATTGATCGGTGAGGAAGTATTGAAAGTACGATTACCCGTGTTGAGAAACACCCGCAGAGGCGCCAGAGTATCCCGTCCAGCCAATGCGACGTCACTCCAGCCGTCCCTGTTCAAATCACCCACCGCCACAACGCCTTGATCGGTCGAGGTCAAGGTTTCGGCGGGGGTGGGATCGGAGAAATAGGTGGTCGGGTCGCTCAAGAGCACGTTGTGATAAAGAACGGTTTTGGAGGAGGAGGCGGAAAACGATTTTCCTGAAGCCACAATATCGATGGATCCATCGTGGTCCTCATCAATCCAAGTGGCTGTCCCTCCCCATGGTTTATCCCAAACTTGGACGAAGGCGCCGCCGCGATTTTCGTACACCCGCGTGAAAAACGAGCTGGCGGAGTTTTGACCTCCCACCAACAAATCCATATCGCCATCGTTGTCGAAGTCGGCCCAGGCCAAACTGTTCGCCTGAGCGGAAATCGCCAATCCAGTGTCTTCAATGAGTTGGGCTCCATTGTTTCTAAAAAAATAAATTTTTCCTTGAGTGGAAGTGAAGAAAGATTCCACGCCCCCCATCACCAAGTCCAGTTTTCCGTCGTTGTTGTAGTCGGCCCAAGCCGCCGCGCCAGAACGGAATTTTTTACTCAGATCTTGTTTGAGGGTGAAGGTGTTCCCGTTCCGTTCATACACAAGAGCGCTGCCGGTTCCACCTGCGCTTGACCCCAAGACGGCAAAAGCCATGTTGTTTCCAAAGGCTCGCCCCAGGGCCACCGAACCGCCTTTGAGTCCAGGCAGTTCCTGGGACAATTCAAAAAGTCCGGCGATGGCCGTCACCGCGTTGCTGGTCAGAGAACGAACCCCATTTTCATCCAACGCCTCAATGGCGAAACTGTAGGTTTGACCCGGATTTAAACCTGTGACCACGGCACGTTCCAACGACCCACTCGATTTGGGTGCCGGAAGGGGCACAGAGGTTCCGGAGGCGTATCCCCCCGCGCCCGTCCAATAGCGCAAGTCATAGGACGAAGCGGTTCCCACATTTCCATCGGCTCCGCTAGCGGTCCACGTTAAATTGACTTGGGTTCCCGACGTGGCTTCCAAGTTGCTGATGGTTCCCGGCCGAATCTGAGGAATAAATTGCGTCACCGGCGGCTCGGACCAAGGACCTGGCGATAACCCCGCGTCCACCGCGCGAACACGGAAAGAATAGGTGTGCGCATCGGAACCGAACAAGGTGGTGGAAATCCGCGCGTCCCGTTTGGGAATAATATTGCCCAGAAGGGGCGACGCCATGGCCGTGCTGAGGGCCACCGATGTCTGGAGGGGATTGGACGCTGGCGCTTTGATCGCCTCGATTTCATAATTCATGGCGTTCGAGGGCGTGAGCGTTCCATTGGACCCCGCATCCACACTTTTGTCCCAACTGAGTGTTATTTGGCTCCCGCTCAGCGAAACCGAAATATTCGCAGGAGGATTGGGGGGGATATTCGTTCCCGCCGCCAATCGGTCCTCACGCGATTCATTTTTAAACACCAACACTTTTTTGTTGTTCTGGTCATCAAAGCCTGTCACCACCAATTCCAGATCGCCATCAACGTCCTGATCAACAAAAGCCACGCGTGATTGGCCGAGTCCTTTTTTCCGTCCCAGCGGCTCCGTCAAGATCCACGGCGCGGAAAGTTGATTGAGATAGAGCAGGAGCCGTTTATCGCTCGATTGATCTTCACCCGACACCACCACATCTATTTTTCCGTCGTTGTTGATGTCTCCAACGGCCAGTCCGCTCGTTTCATTGATGCCGGATGAGATTCCATCTCCCGGAAGAGTGCCGACGGTGAACTGAATTTGGCCGGGGTTGGATGGCGAAGTTTGATTGATGAGGACCTGCGTAAATTTATAGGTAATGCCGTCCCCTCGTCGCCGGCCTGTGATGACAAGATCGCTTAAACCATCGGCATTGAAATCAGCGGCGGCCAAGGCGGCCTCACGGAACCCATCGGCATTAAACACATCGATGGGCAATGAAAAACCGGCGGATTGCCCCAACAAAACCATGAGCCGCGGCGTGAGGGAATTGTCAGCGCCGGCCACAGCGAGATCCAAGTGGCCATCGTTGTTCACGTCCAACCAGACCAACGAAGCGCCCCCAGTCAAAGTCACATTCGAAATTTTCTCCGGAACAAAAGGGGAGAGAGGGGTGAGGTTCGCGACATTTCTAAAAAGATAAATGCCGTCCAGCCCATTTCCCACTGCGGCCAGGTCCACATCCCCATCGTGATCCACATCGGCCGCTCCCCAAGAACCTTCGGTAAATCCAGGAAGGGTGGTACTGGAAACCAACACAAAAGCCGGAGTGGCGGGTTTGTTGTTTCTATACACCCATGTCTTTTTTCCATTTTGATCGCCCGCCACCACAAAATCGCCCTTCCCATCTCTGTTCCAATCCAAGGCTGCGAGCGCGGGCGCCTTGATTCCTGTTAAATTCACAGCAGTGTCAGGCGTGAACTGAACGCCGTCCCCTCTCCAGGCTTGAAGATTGTCTTCTCCCGCCAGAAGCAGGTCGGCTTGGTTGTCGTTGTTGTAATCAAAAAGGGCCGGAACCGTATTCCCCACGCCTGTATAAATCTGAGCCAAACGAAACACGCCCGCCACGGCGCTCGCCGTCGAAATTTTGGTTGGGAGACCCGCGCTGTCGAGACCCCGAATCCCAAAATAATAGACCCCCCCCGCGCTCAAGCCTGTCAACATCATGGATTCTTTTTTCCCCACCGGTTGTGGCAGAGGAATATTGGAAACAGAAGGAAGCGCTAAAAATGCCGCGAAGTTGTTGGGATCAATGGGAGTGTTCGACTGACGAATGTCATAACTGGCCAGTTGTCCCACGGGGCCATCGCCTCCGGGAGCAGTCCAAGTAAGTTCGATTTTGGAGGCAGAACGAGCCACAAAATCATTGATATCGGCAGGAGGCACATTCGAAATATCAATCATCACTTCTGGTGACCAATCACTGGAACGAAAACCTGTGTCCACCGAACGAACCTTCACGTAATAGGTGGTGTTGTCCATGAGTGTTAACTGGCGGCTCAACTCTGCTACATTGCCGTGGCCGATGGTGGGTGCATTGGCGTAAAGAGGCGAGGACTGTTGTTCGGTGAGAAGGTTTCTCATAACGCCATTTTGGCGGTAACGAATACTGAAATCGGCCGTGATGGCTTTCTTGTCAAGGTCCGCTGCCGCCCCCACCCCCCATTTTAAGGTGGCCAACGCGCCATTTTGGGAAACCGACAGACTGGGCACAGGCGGAGGAGCATTTGCGGTTTGGCCGTGATCGGATTGTAAATTTCTAAGAAGACGAAGAACGGGTTTGGTTCCCTCAAGCCCCATCACCACTACATCCAAATCATCATCTTCATCCATGTGACCCAAGACCACCGACGGTTTCGTGAGCCCTTGTTGTGGGCCCAACGGTTCTTGAACGGACCATGTGAGAGCGCCCGCAGCGAAACCGGCCTTGTCATTCAAATACACCAACAATCGTCCTTTGTTGGCTTGTGAATCCAAACCGGCCGCCACCAAGTCCGGATATCCATCATGGTTCAGATCTCCCACCGCCAGCGCCCCTGAGCCTGAACCACCCGTGTGCAACGGTTGAGAGGCCCCAGGCGTGTTAAAAGCATGAAATACAAAGGGCGTGTTGGGATTTGAGGTTTGTTCGAAAATACCAATTTGCGAACTGTTCCCTTGCCGTTGCCCCAGGGCCACCAAATCCCATTTTCCATCCAAATTGACATCGGCCCAGGCAAGAGATGAATTGGTGATACCATCGTTGGATCCAAAGGGTTCTTGAAACAAAGAGAACACCCCTCCCTCTTGTTTGAGAACCATCAACTGAGCCCGCGCCCCGTCAAAACCCGCCACAGCCATGTCCAAATCGCCATCATTGTCGATATCGGCCAAGGCCAGAGATGCGCCGGTTGAGAAAGAAACATTCCAAAGGGTTTTGCTGAGATCCCACTGAGTGACACCGTTCACGATTTTTTGTTCAAACCATCGAACCCCTGAAACGCCGGCGCCCACCGCCACAATATCCGAATCGCCATCGTTGTCCACATCTCCCACCGCGAACGAACCCCGACTCATGGGTGGAAAAGTTTGGCCTGAAAGCGTCCAACCTTGGGCCGAATTCATATAGAGTCGGGTCACGGAGGTGGGAGGGGTTCCTGGAAACGTGCCTGAAACAAGCGCGTCCACGTATCCGTTTCGGTCCAAATCGGCCAAGGCCAAAGCGGCGTCTTTTAATCCATTGTTGGATCCCGCAAGGGGGACAGGAATATATCCACCATCCGTCTGGCCCATAAACGCTAAGAGTTCTTGAGTTAATGTATCAGCGCCCAACGCCACAATATCCATGCGGTTGTCTGTTGGATTCAATTGCGCCAAACCCAAGGCGCCACTGGCCAAACCCAGGTTGTTGGCGAAAGTCTCCATAGAAAAATGCGTGGGCGTGATCTGCACCGTGTCACTGAGTTCGGAGGCCGCCATTCCATTTTTATCTTCAGCGACCACTCGGAAAAAATAAAGTTGCCCGGGTTTAAGCCCGCTCACCTCACGGACTTCGGTTAGGCCGCCGCGAACCAAAGGAGGGTTGGCCAACGCCGCATCCAAAATCATTTGGGACACACCCGGTTCGTTCGGTGCGTTGAAACTGTTCGGTGAATAATAAATTCGATACTTGGCTACGGTCCCGGTTCGGCCATCATCCCCGGGCGCTGTCCAGGTCAAACGAACTTGGGCCCCTGGAACACCGGACAAATCGGTAATTTTGGAGGGTGGAATGGCCGGAATAGAAATGGTTTGAACCGGCAGGGTGCCCGCCCGTTGAAGAGCCGCGTCCACCACCTGCACTTGCCATTGGTAGGTTTTGGAATCGGGCAAATGGCCTTTCCAACGAATGGGCCCGGGGCCATGCACCAAATAATTTCCCATGAGAGGCGACCCATAGGCCGGAGAGATAATCTTCTTGGACGTCCCTTGTTCAACCACCGAAAGGGCATACGAAAGTATTTTGTTTGGTCCCAGCGGAGAAGAGGGAGGATTCCATTCCAAGGTCACAAGTCCCGTGGCGGCATTAAACGCGGAACTCGCGGAAGTGGGTTGGTCCCAGGGAATCCGACCGGCGCCATATTGAGTTTGAAGATTTTCAAGAAGAAAGGTTTGGGGAGCGTCAAAACCGCCGGAAGAGGCCGCTCCCATCAATAGAAGATCGGCGTCGCCATCATTATCATAATCCCCCGCCGCCAAAGCTCCGCTGTGCATTCCGTCTTCCTTGCCCAGGGGAAAATCGATGGCTTCAAAGGTGTCAGGCCGCGTCGCGTGCAAATTCGAATAAATGAGAAAACGTTTGGGACCCGTCACATCGTTGAGATAGCCCGATGCCGTCAATTCAGGGTAACCATCATTGTCAACATCCGCCCACGCGAGCATGCCATTCAATTGACTTCCCGAATGAACCGGAGTTGAGAGCGCGATGAAATTGTCGCCATACTGACCGGTTCCCACACCAGGATAAATGCGAAGCCGCGTTTGAGCGGACGATCCGCTGGTGCGGCCCGACACACCCAAATCCCAGTAACCATCGTTGTTGTAATCACCCCATGCCAACGCGCTGTTGATCAGAGCCTCCATTTGCGAGGCCTTCACAAAATTTCCGGTACCGTCATTGGTTAAGATAAGGGTATGTTTGCTCGTGGCCAACGCCACATCCACATCTCCGTCGGTATCCACGTCGGCCCACGCCATCGAACCACTTGTGGTGTTTTGGGTCTCAGTTGAAAGGACTACTGTCGAGAAATCATGAGTGAAAGGGTCATTTCGCAAAGCCACAAGTCCGGCATTCGACCCGGTAAAAATGACATCTTGGCTGCCATCCATGTTGTAATCAGCCCATTGAACTTGTCCCCAAGCACCTGTGTCCAACGCGGCGTCAATCAACCGCGAATCAATCGCCTCTTCAAAGATATTGTTGATGGATTGGTTTGTTCCGCGATTACGATAAATCAGAAGGCGGTTTGAAGTTTGATTGGCCGGACTCAAACGTCCTTTGAGGGCCAAATCAAGAAAACCGTCATTGTCATAGTCGGCCAAAGCGAGCGAGGACTCGGACATGATCTCCGGCAATTTCTGGCCCAGCACAAATTGTTTGGAGGTGGCGTTGTAGAGGAAAACTTTCGTGTTCACTTCTTGGCTTTGGCCGGAAATCACATAATCCAAATAATTGTCATTGTTGAGGTCTCCCCACGCCAATGAGCCGCGCTGGGTGGCCGAGGACAGTGGAACGATCTCATTGGCCAATCGGAACCGCCCCGCCCTGGCCGTGGCGCTTCCAGGCACAACCGCGAAGGATTTTCCATTGGTGGCCCGTATCGCGAACCAGTAATTCGCAAACGGAATCAACCCCGTCACCGTCAGCGATTGTGTCCGTCCTGGGTTTTCAACTGGAATTGGGATATTCAATTTCGTCCAATCAGTGGACGTCAAATTATTGGGATCGGGGGAAAGGGCGTTTGATTGGTAAAGCTCATATCCGTTCACCGGAGCTTTTCCGTCGCCGCGCGCGCTCGGGGCTGTCCAGGTGAGGGAGACTTGCGCCCCCGTCACCGCCACCAAATCGGTGATGTTGTTGGGAGGAACCGGCGGAAAATAAACGGGGCCTTGCGTGGCCCAGCCCCCCTTTTGAAGCCCCGCGTCAATGGCTCGAACCCGCCAATAATAAGTGGCGCCATCCAACAAACTCAATTTCACCCCCCGAAGAGTGGGAGAGACAAAACTGGCGAGATAGTTTCCCATGAGGGGCGAGCCGTGAACGCCGGTCACACTGAAGGTGGTGGGGTTTAAGGCAAAATTGATAGACGAGACTTGCACTTCAAACATGAGACCCGCGGGTTCGGTTTCATCATTGGAAGGAGAGGTCCAGGTGAGCAGCAAATGGCCCTCGCTGGTTTGAGCGGCCAGATTGCTGGGAGGGCCCGGGAGGCCATTGTTGTGAGGATGAACGGCGGAATGGGTTAGATTTTCAAAGACCACAAACCGTAGTGACGCGCCATCAAAGCCAGCGGTGATAAAATCAAGATCCTGGTCGCCGTCAAAATTTCCAAAAGCCAAAGATCCCTTGGACAAGCCGCCCATGGCCCCAAGCGGTTCCACTTTCGTCCAGTTGTTCGGATTGGCTCCTCTATCTGTGTTGAGGAAAACCAAAAGGCGGGGTTGAAGTGTATCGTGACCCATCACGAGCAAATCCAATGTTCCATTGTTGTCGACATCCCCCCAAGCCAGAGAGCCGGAAGTCATATCTCCTGAAAAAAGACCGGGGGTGAGCGTTGTGGCCAATGAAAAATTGGGAGGGCTATTGGCGGAATCAGGCGTGATATTTTTATAGAGACGAAGCGTGACTGAATTGTTATTTAATTTTCCAAGAACAGCGAAATCCAGTTTCCCGTCTTGGTCATAATCTCCCCAAGCCACCGCTCCCGCTGAAACGCCATTCGTGATATTCCAAACTCGTTCAAACCGGTCCCCTTTATTTTGGAGCAACATGAGGGCCGGAGCGGACAACGTTCCTCCCGAAGCCAACAAATCCAAGCGACCATCTCGGTTCGCGTCTCCCCAGGCCAAGGAGGCATTGTCGAGTCGCGTATTGGAGGGATCAATGGAAGTCGCGCTGTAATCAAATCCCGCGCCATTGTTCAACGCCAGGCGAACCGTTGGAACGTCCGCGGAATTTCGTTTTCCCACCAAGGCCAAATCCACACGGCCATCGTTATTGGCATCTCCGGCGGCCATGGCCCCCTCCGAAAAAGAGGGAAGATTTGATGGATAACGCTCACCATCGGAAACAAAGGCCGGCGTTAAAACTCCTGGACCCCGGTTCAGCCAGATTTTTTTCGACACATTATCGGTCACCATGAGATCCAAATCATTGTCCAATTCAACATCAATCCATTCGAGGAGAGGATTCTGGCCCAAAAGAGAATCATTGAGAACGTTGACATAGGTCCCAAGTGCGTTGTCCCATCGATACACGCGAAGTTCGGTGTTATTGCCCACACGTCCCGCCACCGCTACATCCACATAATGTCCAGCGGGGGTGGCGGCATCGCCATCTTTGTTGAAATCAGCGAGCTTGATGACAGGATTTCCCATGTCCAAGGGAAGGGTGACATTTTCCCTTTTCAGGAAAAATCCAGATTTGATGGGCCCAACTGTGGACAAAGCGCTCCATTGGCCGTCCGAACCCATGGCCCGCACGGATAGATAATAATTGCTGTTGAGGCTCAATCCGTTCAGTGAAAGAGAGAATTGTCTCCCGCTAATCGTGTTTGAAGAAATCACTTTATTGATGGGACAGGTGGCAAAACTAACCGAATCGATGGGCCCGGCCGATGACACGCGAATTTCGAAAGTAAGCTGTCCACTTTCAGGTGAGTTCCACTTCACGGCAATTTGAGATTCAGAAACAGCAAAAAGATTGCTCACAGAGGGTGTCGCGAAAAGGGAAGGAGAGATCATCAAAAACATCATAAAAACCGGTCCTGCGATAGCGCGAACCCACCCGCTCTTAAGGGGATGACGATTCTCACCTAACCTGTCGGTTAACAAAATGATTTCTTTCATGGTCGTAACAAAATCGTAACAGGACGGGATTAAGGAATCCTTAAGGTCGGGTTAAAAGATGCGGAACGACGAAGTAAACTTAAAGTCCCGAGCGACCCCTCATCCACGCCACCGAGACGCGTGTTGATGAAGTATGACGGGAGGGACTCCCCGCTTACCAGGGAAAATAAGACCAGAGAATAGATAAAAATAACTGGTAATCAACTATTTACAATCAAAACCCGCAGAAAGGGACATTGAACTCCGGTGCATATGGTCAGTAATGTATTGCGGAATAATGACGGCCCGCCGTCGCCCCGGC
>JAJVIP010000005.1:0-73088 GCA_022072025.1 Elusimicrobiota bacterium | reverse complement strand
GCCCCGGCCAAAAGATCGCCGGGGCGACAGCGTCTTGTGCAGTACCTTTAGGTACGATTCAACTGAATCATTCCGACGAGTGAAAAGAAGGACTTAGGTTTTTGAGAGGCCGTATTCTTTGATTTTGCTTTGGAGGGACTTTTTCTCTATCCCCAAAATTTTTGCGGCTTCGGCCAGCGACCATTGAGTTTTTTTAAGGGTGGCCAGGATGTGTTCTCTTTCGACTTTTTTAATCACGTCTTTAAGCGCGGCGTCACTGGCGGAACTGGAGGACCCTGATTTTTGGTCTTGAGAAAATCGGATGCTGGTGGGAAGATGTTCGATCTCGATGGTGTCATCGGCCAGAACCACCGCGCTTCTAAGGGCATTGGATAATTCCCGAATATTACCGGGCCAACGATAGTTTTGAAACAAACTCAATACCTTGGGATTAATTTTTTTTGTAGGGGTCCCCATTTCTTGAGAATACTTTTCCAGGTAGTGATTCACCAAGACGGGAATGTCTCCCAAACGGTTTCGAAGAGGGGTGAGTTCGATGGTGAAGACTTTGATCCGATGATACAGGTCTTCTCGGAATTCCCCCCGGGCAGAGGCTGACTCGAGATCTTTATTGGTAGCGCAGACGATGCGCGTGTTGACGCGTATTTGTTTTCGCCCCCCCAACCGGACAAAAGAAGGGTCCTGTAATACCCGAAGTAACTTCGCCTGAACCGACATCGAAAGATTTCCAATTTCATCTAAAAACAGAGTTCCTTCATCGGCCATTTCAAATCGTCCTTGACGGGAATCTTCGGCGCCGGTAAAGGCCCCTTTCTCGTACCCAAAGAGTTCTGACTCCATCAGCGTTTCCGGTAACGACGCGCAATCCACTGGAACAAAGGCTTTTGAAGCCCGTTTGGACTCCAGGTGAATCGCCCGCGCTGTAAGTTCTTTCCCTGTTCCCGATTCTCCCAAAAGGAGAACCGGTAAATCGGTTGGCGCCACTTTCGCAATAAGCTCTTGAGTATGACGAAAGGCTTCACTGACGCCCACCATTTCACCGGAGACAATGCCTGTTTCCATATTCAGAGAGGGGGCGTCCCCAACCAACAGGGCATGACGAACCACTTCCTTGATTCGGTTGTTGTCCAAGGGTTTGATCAAATAGTCACAAGCGCCCAAACGCATGCTCTCGACCGCCGAGTCAACGGTTTGATAGGCGGTCATCATCACAACTGGCACATCGGGAGAGTTTTTCCGAATACGCCGCAAAGTTTCAACGCCGTCCATTCCCGGCAGTTTGATATCAAGAAAAACCACATCGGGCTTGGTCTGCATTTTCTTGACCGCCTCTTCGCCTGACTCAGCCGCTACGACTTCATAGCCCACCGACTGAAGGACTTTGCTAAATATCATGCCCACTTGCGGTTCATCATCCACCACCAATATTCGCCCCTTGGAGGACATTAGGTCTTTTCTCCTTCCGATATTTTTAGTGGCAATTGAATCTGAAACGTGGTGGATTGTTTTTGAGGGTCCCCCACAGCACGAATGCGCCCGCCATGACCTTCCACCACTTGCTTGACGATGGCAAGACCAAGGCCCATGCCTGTTTCCTTCGTAGTAAAAAAAGGTTCAAATATTTTTTCTTGCAATTCAGCGGGAAGGACACTTCCAGAATTGACGATAGAGAGAATCAAGTTTTTAAGAGATTTGTCCATTTCAATCGCGAACAAGACCCTGCCCGGGCCTTGCATGGCCTCGAGAGCATTATCAAGGATGTTGGTCATGAGTTCGCGGATCAAATCCGCATCGACCAAAATACTGGGAAGATTAGGCTGATAGCGACGAAAGACCTCCACTCCTTGAATTTTGCAACGCGCCTCACAATTTTTTATGACCTCTTCGGCCAACTTCTCGAGGCTTTCAGGAGATTTCCTGATGCGAGAAGCTCGCGAATATTCCACGAAATCTCTGGTCAATTGCTCCAGCACTTTGACTTTCTCCTCAATAGCCTGAAGAATTTGCATGTGCTCTTGATTCTGCGCCACTTGTCCTTCCAAATACTGAGCGCACATCTGGATAATATTGAGGGGGTTCCTCATGCGATGGGCAATGGCCCCTGCCATCGCGCCAACGGCCGCCAATCTTTCTTTCTGTAAAAGCTGGGTCTGCATTTCGGAGATTTCTCTTTTTAGGTTGTGACTCTCCAAACAACGTCGCACCGCCGCCAACAAAAGGTCTCGAGGAAAAGGCTTAGCAATGTAGTCATAGGCTCCTGACTTCATGGATTCAACCGCTGACGCAACCGATCCAAAAGCAGTCATGATAATGATGCTGGTGGAAGGGTAATGGTATTTAACTTCTTTGACCAGCTGCACCCCGTTCATGTCCGGCATGGCCAAGTCAGTTAACACCAAATCAAATTTTTTCATGGACAACAGGGCCATCGCCTTCTGGGCCCGGTCGGAGGTTTCTACAACGTATCCATCAGATTCAAGAAAGACCCGGCAGAGGTCTCTTGAGGCAGCTTCGTCATCTACAACGAGAATGCGATTGGTATTTGAGGGAGCGCTGGCGGAAGCGGGACCATCGAGGTGGGTCTCTAAATTAGAGTTTTTCATCCAGTCGGTAGCCTACGCCAATCAAGGTCTTGATGTACCGGCCGGCTTCACCCAATTTTTTCCGCAAATGGCGAATGTGAACATCGATGGTTCCAAGCGTTCCGGGATAATCGTATCCCCACACCGCTGACATCAAGGCTTCCCGACGCAGAGCCTTGTTTTTATTTTTAGCCAAGGCCACCAAGAGTTCAAACTCCTTGGGGGTGAGCATCAAATCTTTTCCCTTGTACTTAACCTCATGCATATCGAGATCGATTTCCATGGGGCCAATTTTCAAGACGGCTGTTTCATCTGACCGGCCCATCTCCACCCTGCGAAAAACCGCCTTGATGCGCGCCAAAAGTTCCCGATTTCCAAAAGGTTTTGTCAAATAATCATCAGCACCCACTTCAAGCCCAATGACCTTATCGGTTTCCGTGTCTTGAACAGTGAGCATAATGACGGGAAGTTTCCTGGTTTTAACGTCTTGCTTAATCTGTCTACAAAACTCAAGTCCTCCAATGGTGGGCAAACGAACATCCAATAAGACTAAATCAGGAAGGGCGACTTTAATTTTCTGGAAGGCTTCATCGGTGGTATGCGCCGTGGTGGCGGTGTAACCATTTTCTTCAAGGATGTCTTTGACGAGCTGGCATATTTGAACTTCGTCATCCACAATCAAGATTCGTTTTTTGGCCACTGTTCTACTCCTGTCATGGGAAGCGTAAAGTGAACCTTCGTTCCTTTCCCTATGTCCGACTCAATCCAAATTTTTCCGCCATGCGCCTCGATGTTTCCTTTTGCAATCGCGAGGCCCAATCCTGTCCCCTTCTGTGAAACAAGGGCGGCGGCCTGACCTTTCACTTGGCGAAACTTTTCAAAAACAATTTCCTGCTGATCTTCCGGAATTCCTACACCAGAGTCCTCCACCAACACATGTATGGAATCGGTCTGATTTTTAGCAATTATTCTGATTTTGCCTTGAGATGGCGTAAATTTCAAGGCGTTAGAAATAAGATTTGTAATGACCTGCCGAATTTTTTCGCCATCAGCCTGGATCATTGGAATCGCTTCGGAGATATCCACAAAACATTGAATATTCTTTTTCTCAATTAAGGGTTGAAACAACCGCACCACTTCTTCAACCGTGGCTTTGATTGAAAAAGGTTTTCGGGTCACTTCAATTTGACCCGACTTAATTTTGGCTAAATCCAAAATATCGTTAATAAAGTGGGACAAGCGTTCAGTGCTTTCCTGGATGATAACGAGCGCTTTCTCTCTTTTTTCCGGCGCCATTTCTTCAAGCGGTTTCATGCGAAGCAACTCCGCATACCCCGAGATCGCCGACAGAGGCGACCTCAATTCGTGGGACACACTGGACACGAAATCATCTTTGAGATCATCAAGCTCCTTCAATTTGGTGGACATGAGATTGAATTCATGGGCCAGAAACCCCAACTCATCTGAGCTTTCAACTGGAATTCGAGTTTCCCAATGCCCCTCTCCAATGGCTTTGGCGCCTTCCGTTAACTGGGCAATGGGCCGGGTAATTTTCTTGGCAATTATAAAAGCCATGAACAACCCCAACACAAGCGCCACCAACATACCGCCTAATAAATGGGGCCAAATGCGTTCAATAAAGCCATCCACTTTCGAATTCACCATATTGAGGTTAAAACCCAAGTGGACCGTTCCGCTGACTCTTTCCCCGCGGAGGTTGACTTCTTGAATGGGCAAACAAAAATGTCTCCAGCTGGAATCACCGCTGGAGGCATCAAATTTCAAAGGTAATTGCCCTTTTCGGTCTCTCTCGGGACAAACAGGACGAAGCCGTTTGATCCTTTGCACACTTTCGATGCCCCCCAATTGAATACCGTTTCGCGAATCGTCAACGAACACCGCATAAGCGAGTTCAGGAATTGCTTTTTCGAGTGATTCGCTGGCGGCTTGAATAGCCAAGTTATCTCCGAGATAAAGCGCGTCTGAACAAGCGTTCAGGAAGTTATTGAATTGGGCCAATTGAGAATTCTCAATCTCGCCGCGAATGAAACGTCGTAAGGTGAGGATGGTGGTAATGCCCGTGAAAATCACCACCACCAAAATCAGGACAACCGTAAAAAGTGTGAGACGCGGTTGAAGCTTTATCTTTGTACCTCGATAATTTTTACTTTGGAACCCGCTTTTAATTCGGGCGGCTTTTGAATAATCACAATTTCACCAGGAGCAATACCCGCTGTCACTTGCGTATTTTCCGTTGATGAATAACCGATTTGTACATCTCTGGCTTCAGCGACATTGTCTTTGTTGACCACAAAAAGCTGAAAGCCTGTTTGAGATTTAATCAACGCGTCACTGGGAACACTGATGGCATCATCCGCTTCATAGGTGATCACCCGAGTCCGCGCGAACATCCCCGGCAAAAGCAAGCTGTCCGCGTTGGGAATTTTGGCCGTGATTTCAAACGTTTTCCCTTCCCCTCCGATAATGGGCGAAATACTTTCAATGGTTCCCTCAAAAATATTTCCCGGATAGGCATCAACGCTCACAAGGATTTTTTGTCCCGGAGAAACCTTGTCAACCTGTTTTTCAATGATTCCCACTTTAACCACCACATTTTTAATGGACACCAACGTAGAAACTTTTCGCTGGGGCGTTACAAATTCGCCCACATCGGCTTCCCTTTCCCCGACAATCCCATCTCGGGTGGCGGTGAGCCGTGTTTTATCAAGTTCACTTTGAGCCACATCCAAATTGAGACGAGCTTCATCCAATTTCGTTCGAGAAACCCCGCCCAACTGATAAAGTTTTTCGGTTTGTTCAAGTTCGTTTTTGGCCCGTTGCACTTTAAGCATGGCATCGCGTTCGTTGAGCCGCCCAATAATTTCGCCCCGTCGAACCTTTCGTCCGGGCGTCACGTTTAATTCTTCAATCCGACCGTCCACCTGAAACCTCAGCTCGATTTCCGCCTCTCCCTTGATCGTTCCAACGGCCTTTATGTCATCTTGAAACCGGCCCAGCTTGGCCTCGATGGCATTGACGGGAATTTCATCCAATTGTTCGATTGGAACCCCGCCTTCAATGGGGTCAATAACGCCCCCTCCCCCTCTCATTTTCTTGATGCCCCACATTCCCAACGCGATGACGACAAAGGCAACCACCAAGGCTGTGGTTTTATTTTTGATCATCCATTCTTTAATTTTTTCTTTTTTTAATAAGGGGGTCTTTCCTTGCGGGGCAGAGGGACTCGAATTTTCGGTCTCGGACCGGGACCCAGAGGATGGGGATGCAGAAACGTCCTCCTCATGTAAAGGAGGGAATGAAAATTCAGCGGGCTTCCCGCTAGAGGAGCGTTCTTCTTTTGAATGGGAATCTGACATCTTTTATTTTAAGTATTGGGCAGGGGCGCCGGACGGGCCTTTCCATGAGCCGCGAATACTTCCTCTATTTCATCGTAATTCAGTTCTTCTTTTTCGATGAGGAGATTCGCAAAAATTTCAACCATTGACCACTCCTTTCTCAAGAAAGCCTCTGTCTCTTTTTCACAAGCTTTGAGAATAATCAGGGTCTCATCATTTAATTGTTTTTTAAATGATTCAGAGAGCGTCGAATGAATGGCTTGATTGTTTTGGGTGATGGCGAAATTTCCAATGATACCGCTGCCGCCCATTCCATATTGCCACACCATGGATTGAGCGTGGTGAAGCGCGTTCGCGAAATCGCTTGATGCGCCCGTGCTTGTTTGCCCATATTTAATTTTCTCTGAAATATACCCGGCCAGAGACACGTTGATATTGGCCAAAAGTTCATCTTTATTTTGGGTGTACTGTTCTTCTCGAGGAACCGGAAGCACATGCCCCAAGGCCCCACCGCGATGGAGAATGGTGGCCTTAAACACATCATGCGAGGGATGTTGGTTGTAGACCGTCACCAGGTGACCCGCTTCGTGAAAGGCCACTGTTTCTTTTTCTTTTTTGGTCATGGGCAAACGGTGGGCTATACCCAAATCAATGCGTTCAAAAGCTTGAGAAAGATCCTTAAATATCACCATTTCGCGTTTGTCTCTGGCCGCAATCAAAGCCGATTCTTTTACGGCAGCCTCTATCTCCGCCGGAGATTTTCCGACTGTTCGTTGGGCCAATTTTTTCAAGTCAAGGGTGGGGTCCGCGGTCACTTTTCCAAGGTAATATCTAAAAATATCCTCTCGTTCTTTTAAGTGCGGTTTTCCAACGTAAATTTTTCGATCAAAGCGGCCGGGCCGCAACAAGGCGGGGTCCAATACGCCTTCAGCGGCGTTCGTTGCTCCAATAAAAATAATGTTGTCGGAGTCAGATTGAACCCCGTCCATTTGAACCAACAATTCATTTTGGGTGGAATTGGTTTCTTCAGAACCGCCAAAAGCGTTAAAGGTCCGCGCGCGGCCAATCACATCCAACTCATCAATAAAAACAATACAGGACCCGTGGGCCTGTGCCAAAAGACGAGCTTTTTTCATGAGTCCCCGAACCCTTGAAGCCCCCACACCCACAAAAACTTCGACGAATTCACTTCCTGATATGGAAAGGAAGGGCATACCCGATTCCGCAGCAATGGCCTTGGCCAATAATGTTTTGCCACACCCCGGAGGGCCTTGCATGAGGATCCCTTTCACGATTTTCCCACCGATCCGCTTAACCAGAGCCCTGTCGCGAATGAGTGAAACCACTTCCAACGCCTCTCGTTTGGCTTCTTCGAGACCAATCACGTCGGAAAAATTGATCTTCAAAAATTCAACATTGAGCTTTTGGGTTGTATTTTTTGTGAATCGGTTGCCCATCATGTAACTTAAACCGAAAATGTAGACCATCGTCGAGATAACGGCTGTGATCATGTAAATAGGAAATGATGCCACCAGCGTTTGTTTCTGGAAGGATTCCAACTGGAATAAGAACACATAGGCCCCATAAACCATGGCGACCAAACAAATCAACCCCAGCGTCCATAACACGAACTTGAGCCAATTCTCATTCCACCAAATTTTAAATTTGGCCTTATTAAACATGAAGGGAATTTTTCATTGAATTTCTTTAATTTATGTTCGGGATGAACTTTAGGGTTTCTTGGGTTGAGGTGTAACGACCGCTTTCGGTGCGTCCCCAGGCTTGTCTTTCATGCGTTGACGCAGTTCGTCCAAATCAGACTGTCGATCCCTTTGAATTTCTTTCATGCGCCTCTCCCAACGAAAACGGGTAATGGTGGTTGAAGCGAGTTGAATCACCCCTGTTAAAATAACAAGCCCCGCCAAACCCAATGAGATCAGTGATTTTTTTCGATCGGCCACCAAAAAACTCAAAATGACTCCTAAAATTCCCAACGCAACGATGATCAACGGAACGGCAGAACTTCCAAATGGTGACATTGCTTCCTCCTTTCGACGATAAAAAATATTCAAAAATCTTTTTGAATTCTAACAGGGCCCTCCTCATATATCAAGTTATTTAACCAAATGGCTTGAACCAGCCATTAAGTCCCTTTAAATTGTCCTATATGATGACATTACAGTTTCTTGTTTTTTGTCAAAGAAAATCACAGTTTCATGTCATCCCGAGGTCGCCGTGGCGACCGAGGGATCTCTACGGGATATTTAATAATCCTATAGAGATTCTTCACACCGTTCAAAATGACAAGCTCTTCAGTAGCGAAGAATCTGCGCTATGGATTTAAAAACAGTTAACCGATTTGTATCCACTTTGGCGGGGACGTTTCGGTCCTTCTATATTTATAACCAAGACAACAAAGCATTTGAAGAAATTCTTCAGAATCTCGCCAAAAGATTTCAGGACACTCAAAACCCGCCTGGCCCCATCGAATTAACCATCACCAACCGAAACTTGCTTTATGATGGGGAACCCACAGGGTTTGGAGACATCACTGTGGCCTTGGCCAGCCTATTGAGAAACTTGGGATACAAAAGTATTCGATTCCAACCTCCCATACAATCCCGCAACTTTTTCCAGTTCCTTCATATCATCACGGGGAAAGACAGCACCGAATCCAAGAATGAAAAACTGGTCCCTTTAATCGCCGATGGAGAGTCCAAACCCTTAAGTTTGGTCCCGTTAACAGCCAACTCCTTTCTTCTCAAACTTTCCGATGAGGCCCTATCCAAACGGTTGGCCCCTCTCAGAGTTCCAAAAGCCCAAGGGGGGCCAGGATTTCTAGAAAAATTATCCACTTTAAAATTTTCAAACACCGCGGATTATTTGTTGTGGACCCATCGAGAAACAGGGAAACTGCCATTGGAATCATTACAGGCCTTCTCCCAAGCGGTGGTCAATGCCACCCGCGAAGGATATTTCCCATGGGAAAGGTTCACTAAATTATTTCCAGGCGGGGATTTGGTTCAAAACACGCTTCTCTCTTCGTCCATCTCTCACTGGAGCCTTTTTACAACCGCTGATATTCAAACCTATCGAGAGTTGCACGTCTCGGGGACATCCGCTTCTCAAGATTTAGATTTGGCCGCCCGCCTCATGGCGGAACCGGGAAGTTCCAACTTTACATTCGGACTCTCCCTTCTATTGAGGTCCATGTCGGAGAAAAACCCATTGGCCACCCAAGAAAAAGCCCTGAAATTGGGGATCCAGGTATGGAAAACATATTCCAACAACCAAGAAAGCCTCCCCTTCCTTTCCCTTCTTTTCTCGCTGAGAGAAAAACTGGCGTCCCCAACCAACATCGCGTTGACTCTGTTTAATATACGCAACAGCGCGTTCGACACCCCCATCTTTACCGAGACCATCCAATATCTGCGGTCCCTTGGGTCGGCTTGCTTGCCCGCTCTCATCAGATCTCTGGATGAAGAAAAAGACCGAGGCATGCGACGAAAATTGTGCCAGGTCATTCCCGCCATCGCTCGAGAAGATGGAACTGAGATTTTAATTGAGGCTCTGAATGGCGCCACTCCCTTTCTCTTAAGAAACCTGATTTTGATTCTTGGGGACATGAAAGCAACGTCCGCTGTTCCGGCGATAATTCCCTGTTTAACCCACGCTCAATCTATCGTGAGGGAAGAGGCGGCGAAATCTCTGACAAAAATTGGAACTGATGAAGCCAAAAAAGCCCTTGCAAGGTCTCCCCAATGACGGAATCCACTCAAGACGAACAACGGTTGGAACGAGAACGATATGGAAAAATTCTCCGCCAGTGGCATGCCGCGCTTAAAAACATGCAGCTTTATTCAGTCGCTCATCCAAGCATGGCTGAAGCCAGTCGGAAAGTTAAAGAAGCGTTAGAAGAGGTGCTTAAAACCCGTTTCGATTTGAGTTATGAACATGTCGATGGTTTGTTTATGGTCGGCGATATCCTTCTTATTGAAGAAAGCTTGGCCTTTTATGATCTCTTAAAAGGGTTTGAAGATACCGGTATCCATAAAATATCTTTTCTGCCCGGTATCAATGAATCTGAAATCATCGATCTCTGTTCATTTCTGCTACAAGCCCAGAACAAAACCCCTGGAGTACGAGAGAATAAATTTAACTCTGAACATATTCGAACCCTGGGAGCCCCTGAATCTCACAAAGAGGGAGAGTCAGAAAAAATCCCCCCCCTCTTGGACTTAATGAAAGCGGAACAATTGAGCCAAGAATGGCTGGAATTAATTGAAAAATCGTTAACTCGCCTCTTGGATGAACAAATTGTGTCTGCGGCTGATTTGTCCATTCCCCTGGAGAATCTCATTGACGGAATCAATCAACATCCCGCCGCCTTTTCATTTCTCATCTGCACACGGTTGTCGAAAAACCATGTCTTCAACAGCATGGTTTTGGCCCTTTTTTTGGGACATCAACTGGGACTCGATACGGCCTCTCTTAAAACATTGGGACTAAGCGCCCTATTGCACGACACGGGACGCATATTTCTACCCAGTGATCTGTCGAAATCAACTCATTTAACGTCCGAAGACCAAGAGATCATTCGCCTTCACACCAGGGACGGAGCGGCGTTTTTGGCAGGGGTTCAAGGGTTGGCCATGGGAGTGGTCCGAGTTGCGCTGGAGCATCACATTCACCATGATGGGAAAGGCTATCCTTCCCTTCCGGAAGGCCAAAAGCCACATCTTTTTTCGCAAATTGTGGCATTGGCAGATTTTGTGAGCTGGGGCACCGTTTCCCTCCGCCAATACCACAAGCCCGTTCAGCCACATCGACTGATTCGATCCGTTCTTCGACGCGCCAACACTCAATTCCATCCTCTTTTGGTGAAATTTTTTCTGCCGTTTTTTGGGCTTTATCCGCCAGGAACCCTCGTTCGACTATCAACAGGCGAACGAGCCGTGGTTGTCAAAATCAATCCCCATCATATCGCCCGGCCTGTTGTGATTGTGTTGGGTCCCACCCCCACCATGAGGCTCTTAGACACCTCTCTTGTTGAAGAAGGAAACGACACTGTATTCCCAGTTTCAATTGTCGGCTGCTTGGGATATGAACCCAACACCCCCTCTCTTTTCAGGCAAATAACCCCGGCCCAACCATCCTAAAATTACCTCCATTGGGCTTAAAATTTCTTTGAATCTTAATCTTCTCTGAAGGACTTCTTAACCCCCCCGTCCTTATAATTAAACTCTGTTATGAAACCCAAAGCACGCTATTGTTTCTCAATCTTCACCCTTATTCTCTATTTCACCACCCAGGTTGTTTTGGTAGGAGCTTCTGAAACCAACTTTTGGGCAGAACGGAAAAAAGAGACAAATTCACTACGCTTGGCCTCACTGCCCCAACCAATGCGCCTCCCGTTTCCCCCCCTTGATGCGGCCTTTTCTCAACAATCACTGAAAAGGATTCACGTTGAAGGCCATCCCCATCAAATCAGCGCGCCGCTAAAAAAACTGCTGAACTCCATCTCGCTCGCTCATGGATTAATTCAAGAAGTGTACGCTGAAGGAAAAGTGAAACATCCCCCCGTTGTTTTGGTTCAGGATGTCCATTTAAACGAGGAAGCTCAGAAGAATATCGCCGCGCTCCTTCAGGAATTGATCAACCAAAGACAAGTGGGAGTGGTGGGCGTGGAGGGAGCTTTCAACCCCTTTGACTTCTCTCCTTTCCGATCCTTCCCCGATAAAGAAATCACGCGAAATGTGACCCAAGATTTTCTTAAAAAAAACTTGCTTGCCGCCCCCTCCTATGTCGGCATTACCAGTCCCGTGGAAATCCCATTGTTTGTGGGGGTGGATGATCCCGTCCATTATCAAAAAAATGTTGAAGCCTATCTGACGTCTCGCGATCAGAAACCCATGATCGTCAAAAACCTGGAGTTAATGGACCTCCAGCTATTGGAAACCAAAAGAAAAGTATTCTCAGAAAAAACCCTCGAATTTGATGCCCTAAGTTCGGCCCATAACAAGAATGAAATCGGGCTGGGGAGTTACGTGACCAAACTCCAGGAATGGGGAGGACACGTCGATAAAGACTCGAACCTCCAGATTTTTTTAGAGGCTTATAAACTTGAATCCTCGCTTGACTTCAAACAGATCGAAAAGGAACGCCGCTCCGTCATGGAAAGGCTATCGCATTCCATCAACCAGAACGAAACCACCGAATTAATAAAGAACAGCCTTGCGGTTCGGCTGGGACACTTGAGTTTCGGAGATTTCTATGGACAATTTAAGGACCTCTGTGAACAAAAGAAAATCCCTTTAAGATCTGCCCCGGCCTTCGCCAGCTACATCCATTACGTCCTGCTTTGCGACAGCATCAAACCTTCAGTTTTATTTTCTGAAATCAAAATCCTGGAACAGGAGATACTCCAGCATGTGGCCCTAACACCCCTCGAAAAGAGGGTATGGGAGTTGGGGACTCGTCTATACCTAACAAAAAAGCTTGCCGATTTTTCCCTAACACCGGAGGAGTGGGAGGATTATCGGCGCCTCCAAATCCGTCCTCAGTCGGAAATACCAGAAAACATAAAAGATTTGGTTTCGTCTTTGGAAAAAATAGACATTCACCCCTTTGAATCTTTTTATAAAGAAGCCGATTTGCGCAGTCGGTCAATCGTTAAGAATCTTTTGTCTCAACCCGTGGGGACAGAGGTTTCAAGAGTTTTGGTGACAGGCGGATTTCATACAGCGGAAATCTCAAAAATCCTGCGAAAGGAGAATATCTCCCACCTTGTTGTCTCGCCAAAAATAACCGTGATTGAGGAAGACAATGGAAGCGCCTATCTCTCGATTTTCTCCCAGGAAAAAACCCCTCTCGATCGATTATTTGAAGGGCAAAAACTTTTTCTGGCCTCCGCCCACACGGCTATTGGATCGCGGCCGAATCCGCTTTCAAAAATGGCGCTTCTATCGGGATCCTTATTGAGATCCATCATTTCTTTTGAAACATGGCGTTACCCGAAATCATTTCGCAGAGGGAAATTACGGTTCTCATTTCATTCTTCTAATGAAAAGACGGAGAGCGGGATAATTTTTGACAAAACCCGCGTCATCCGAGCCACAACTCATCCTTTCACAATGTCGCTTATGGCCACGGTCTATATCGTTTTACTTAACTTATTCTCTCCCTTTAATCCCGTTCACAACGGGAATGAATCAGCGTTAATTTATTCCGATAAAGTTCTTGTGGCTTTCTTTTTCCTTCTGCATGTGTTGGTTCTCAAGTGGGCGGGTCTCCATGGGAAAAAATCTTCCTCGACCCCTATCGATAAACATTTGATACGGCGCCTCTTATTTTTGGCGGCTTTCATCTTTATTCCGGCGCTCATTCCTGGAAGGATCGGAATCATTTCTGGAGCTACAAACTATTTATTGTGGAACATCCTTTATATTTACAGAAACACGCTTCAAACCTCTCTTCTTGGAGTTTGGTTTTCAAAAAAAGAAAAAAAAGAAGCGGATGATGATTCCCATCCTCAAAAAAAACTTAATTACATTGAATCCCTCTCCCCATATTTTTTCCCCCTATTTCCATTGGCCTTGGCAGGCCGTGTTCAAGAGGAATGGATCGGGGCTGATTTTGAAAAATTGATAAATAAACATCCCCTTTCCCGACCCCTTCGTATTCTTATTGTTTGCAGCAAAAATTATTACCGAAGCCGGGCGTTGGAAGCGGTTCTTCGGACAATCATTAAAAGGTTAAAGGCTGACAACAAGATTATTATCCAATCGGCTGGAACGGATAGCGCCTATATCCAAAGGCGAACCAAAAGTGGCTATGTATCTGATCCTCAGTTGAAAAAAGAACTGAAAAAAAAAGGAGTCGCCCTTGTAGAAGAACGCCGACCTATTTCGGAAAAAATGATCAAAGCCCACGACATTGTATTGGCGGTGGACAAGTCGATTCTTATCGAACTCATGAAAAATTTTCCCTTTGATCGATGGAAAATGGTGTGGCTCCAAATGTTGTCGGATGGTGAGGAATTGAGTGACCCAGGGATGATAAAAAATGCCAAGTCGGATAACAAAAATCAAACAATATCTACCTTGGTAGAACAAACGATCAAGATTGTAAAAGAGAAAATCTTTCCCATTATCCAGATTCGATTAGAAAATCAAAATAATATTGAGATAGTTGAATCAAATAATCCAATCAAAGGGACAAGCTGGCTCCAAAAAATCGCCTATGGGGTCACATTGGGATTCTGGGTCCCTGCTCCGGTTTTTAGATCGAAGGAAAAATCAATCCAATCCCTGCCATCCGGCCAGGGGGTGATGTTGTGGTTGAAAACTTTAATAATCAAAGATTCTTCGCAGAGTAAAATCTCTGATCGGTACGATCAGTGGGGAGCCCCCCTCCTTGAAACAATTCTAACCAACGCACTTGCGCATATCGCTTTGCTCCTGCTCCCCACCTTGGATGCGATGGTCCATCAAATGTTTTTTACCGGTCTCATTGGCCTTTTCCTCATGTTGGGGCATTCCCCGCAGTTGGTTCCAAAGGGTGATCAAGAAGAAGCGGAAAGGAATAGAGTGACAGCGGGATGGATCACGCGCATCGCCAGTATAGGAGGATTTATGATGGCGTGGTTTCCATTGAACCCATCGCAAACATTGATCGTTAATGGCCTTCTGTGGCTGGTCGTCCATGTCGTATTGAACGCTTACTATAAAAACCGAGACACCGTTGAAACTTATCCGGATCCGAATTCGAGTGAAAACCCCTACGCCTCACCTTCCTCCGCTTCTGGGTCTCTAGACGATTCAGATAATGATGTGGTCATTGCTGAATTGGCTAAAGGGCCGTCCCCTTCAAATCTTCAATGGGGCTTTATTGCCCGTCTCTGCCTCCTTGTTTTTTCCATTGTTCATTTTTGGTCAACCCCCTTTTCATTTGTATTATCTTACCCCATCGTTCCAATTCTCCTCTTGCTGATTTTTGTTGACTTAATAAGAAGAACCCGAAACAGTCGTCCCCCTCCCCTTCAAGCGGTTTCCACTCGTGCCATCTGGGAATTATTGACGACAATTTCCAGTGGTGATTTGCCCACAATCGAGGCCGCCTTTACAACAATCTTCGAAGCTCTCCGTTTGAGCGCCCCTTGGGCTCTCATCGCGATCTTCAAACAATCGTTGATCCATCCGGGTCTCGATATTTTGATCGTGATTGGCCTTTTGATCGTCGCCAATACGGTGGTTTTCTTGTTCGAGCATCCGCAGATGAACCTTAAGCAATTCGGACGACTCCTGCTGTTAATAACGGTCTATCCTGCCGGTATTATTCTTTATCCCATACTTGGATTCGGAGCATTGGCGCCCGTAGTCGGGATGATGGTGTGGCATTTTATTCATGATCGAAAAGCCCTATCAACCTTGAATAAACCAAGGGATATTCCTTTGTCTCGCTCATCTGGCATTGCGCGCATTGCGGCTTTCGCGGTTTTGATGATGGAGTTTGTGACGACCTATCTCCTTGCTAAGTTGCAGATGCCTGACTTGACTGAGGACAGTTCATTCATCGGCTCTCCAGCTTGGATACAAGGAGATAGTGCCCTCGCCTTTTTGACCTCAGCTCTATTGGCTCATACCCTTCTCAATAAACCAAATGGCCCTCGATCAGTTTGGTTTATTTGGATCGGTCTAATGGGAGCAACAATCTCGACAATTTTTATAAATCCATCGCTGGGATCCTTTATCCGACCGGCCTTGGCCGGAGGGCTTCTTATACTGGCTTGGCAAGCGCTTAAAACCCGCAGCGCAACATTTTGGTTTTTCTCGACAACGTTATTATTTTTCGTTTTACGGGAATCCATTGGATGGATTTTATGGATACCGATCTTCATAATTGTTTTGATATCGCTCTGCCTTCATTTTTTTATGAAATCAGAAGAACCTTCTAAATTTGTGCGTTGGTCTTTTTGGGGTGTGATGATCAGCTTGTTGATAGTTTCGTTTTCAGAAACGGCTCTAAAGATCAATCGTCTTCGCAAGGACCTCTGGATCCAAACGCAAAACCCAATTTCTATCCCGGCACATGAAAACTCCAAAATGATTAACGAGATACCACGAATAGCGGGAAGATCTCTGGCGAAAAAATTGCTTGTTGATGGGTGGAATATGCGATGGGTTATGGCCAAAACCCGAATTGAGGATTATCTTTCAAAACCGAGCCCACAATCCTATGACGCATGGAAAGAGGCGTTTGACTTTCTGCGCAATTCCCCTGGCTTTGAAGGAAGGTCTTGGCTTGAAATGCAATTATTTCATCGGGGTTTACAATTTCAAGGAAAAGAAAAGAGATATGCCCTCCTGGCTTTGATCTTAGACGGAAGAACATTCCGTCTCTTCCCTGGTGAATTTGACCGACATTTGCTTGAACACATAACAGGGAGCGTGCGAGAGGGAAATGTAACTTTCAGAGATTGGGCTGACCTGAAATTGATAGCAGACAATATTCAAGGAGGAGATTTAAGGGAAAAAGCCCGGGAAATTTTGGGGAAAGTAATCCCTGTCGATTCTCATACCACCAACATTGACAAACAACAAGGCGCGGCTTGGCTGGCGAATATGGGGGGAGCCCTTCTCAACAAAACACCAGGAGATCTTCTCCCCATAAAATCAATGAAGATAGGAGATTTGGACCTTCCACAATTTGACACTGAAGCGGCCCTCCTCGCGAAATTGGAGGAATGGCTGGCCGATCCGGATTTCAAAACTTTATTGATCCAACAACTCAAAGAGAAAACCGCCGGCCATAAAGTGTCCGCGCAAGAACTCGTTGAGACCGCCGACCTATTAACAGCGCTGGTATGGGCGAAGGGACCCGCTCAGACGGCAGACATCACATCGGCCACAACAAGTGGGTCCACTCTTTTCTATTTCACGGGAACCCCAGAAATTAACGATGGGATAAATATTACGAAGATTCAAATGGCGCTCTGCTTACTAAAAACCGGCGATGGGAAAACAACCTTTCTTGTCGATGATCGTCTCCGTGAACCCCTTCAGCAAGCCATCCGCGATCTGAAAGGAAACAATTTGATGCGAGGGGAGGTAACCATTGAATATACCCAACGCCCCTGGACCGTCGATTCTCTCTTAGAAAGAGGTGCCACGCGATACATCGTCCCTCCCTCCCTTTTAAAGGGCAGGATCACCGACCCACGTTTCATCTCAATCGACAAGTATTTCCCCATCACCTCCCTTCTACTCAAACAACTCAACCAATTCCTGCGCGCGGTTCTCACAGCCGCTTAAATATTTAGAGGGATGAGAAAAATAACGGAGGTCTAAATTTGGCAATATTCGCGCCGTGCCAAAACGATCCCTTATTCTCCTCCTCTTCATTTTCTGTTGTTCTTTCGTTGGGGCCGTCGAACCATCAGGAATCCAAGTTCATGTTCTTGACGTTGGATACGGATCGGCGGTACATATAAAAACCTCGCGAAATAGCTACCTGATTGACTGCGGACCCAAAGAGGCCACCTCACAAATTTTAAAACACCTCCGCAAGTTACACGTTCGTCATATCGAGGCTGTTTTTATCAGCCACCTCCATCCTGACCATGTGGGGGGCTTAAATTCCATTCTCGAAAAATTCTCTGTGAACCATGTTTATTGGAATGGAAGGTTTATCGATCAAAAGGATTCTCTTAAAAATCTCCAGAGCCAATTTCACAAAACCTCTTTTCTAGAGATTAATCATCGCTCGACTTTCGAAGATCCAAATCAAGTGACATTCACGCTCCTCCCTTCGGACCTCCTGACCCAAGATCCCAATGAAACGTCGATGGTGGTTGTCGTTCAGGGATTCGGAGGTGGCCTGTTATTCCCAGGAGATGCGGGTCCTTTACGGCAAAAAGAACTGGCCGAGAAAAACACCGATCACCTCAAGACCCTCACCTGGATGTTGTGGCCACACCATGGAGATCAGTTGGACAATTCATTCCTAACCGCACTCCCCAATTTAAAAGATGTTGTTATCTCCGTCGGACCCAATCCCTATGGTCTCCCCGCGATGGATTTGGAAAAGTTCAATCGAGATACCGGCATTCGGGTCCACCGAACTGACCAGCAAGGTTCACTCCAATTCTCACTGCACTCTCCCGAAATTAAATGACCTCTGAAAAAGAGCTTCTCAAAAATGTCGCGCGGTCTTTTTATTTGAGTTTAAGAGTCCTCCCAAAACGAGTTCGACCCGTGATATCTTTGGGATATCTTCTCTGCCGAGCCGCGGACACCATTGCCGACACGCCCACCACCCCGCTCGATGAAAAGGTGAAATTGTTATCTCAATTCAAAAATCTTTTTAAACCCTTCCCGGTTTCAAATTCACCGCTCAAAGAGTTCTTACGGGAGCTTGAATACGCCAATCTTTCCCCCCGAGAAAATGAAAAAAAACTTCTCAATCATTTTGAAGACTGTGCGTTGTGGTTCAATCAGCTGAATCGAACGGACCAATCCTTCATTCAATCGGTGGTTCAAGCTGTCATCACCGGAATGGAAATGGATCTCCACGTTTTTGGGGACGCTTCTCCCCAGGAGCCAAAAGCTTTGGCGAGTGAAAAGGACTTGGAAGCTTATATCCATCTCATTGGAGGGGAACCGGGACAATTTTGGACCCGAGTTTGCTTGGCCCATTGGCCAAACTTAAATATTCGGCAACAAGACCAGTTCCTTCAAGATGGCATCGTCTTTGGAACCGGCCTTCAGATGGTCAATATTCTTCGCGATTTCGCCCAAGACCTCAATATGGGGCGATGCTACATTCCAGTTGAACTATTGGAGAGACATCATTTAACGATCAAAGATCTCGTGCTCAAAGAAAAAGAAGATGTGTTTTTAACCCTCTACAACGATCTCATAGAGCAAACCTTATTTCGGTTGCAGAGGGGACTCACTTATATTGAAAAATTACCCAGGTTCTCATTGGGCCTTAGAGCGGCCGTGTGGTGGCCCCTTATAATTGGGAAAAAAACATTAATTCAACTAAGGAATTCAGGATTGTCCTTCAGGGAAGAAAAACCGGTCAAAATCAGCCGTTCAACTGTCTACCGACTTATGGCTGGTTCGTTAATCAAACTCCCTTTTAATGGTTGGTTAAGAAGAGAATGGGAAGGAAGGGAATAACAGCCTATTTACCCCATTTTATATTGGACCCCGAACCCGCCCCGGGGCCAATCACAGGCAATGTTGTCGAAAGGACACAACATGCGGCATGCGCCGCATTCGATGCAATTTTCATAAGAAACAATGATCTTTTTCTGAGATTCTTCCCAACTGTACACCTTGGCGGGGCAAACAAATGTACAGGTTTTATCTTTGCAATCGTTCAAACAAGGGCTTTCGTCCTTGATTTTAATATGGGCATTTGAGTGATCCGCTTTATAGGTCAGAAGCCCTAATTTTTCGTCGACATTCACTCCCATATCCCGCTCCTTTAAAAGCCCAACTTATAGGCTTTGCGCAATTCCCAAAGTTTTTTGACAAGTCCCCAGAAGGTGGGTTTTTTGTCGGTCTGTTTAACCATGCCCATGACATCCTTGATGATATTGGCAATCGAACGCGTTTTGAGGATGCGACGAAAAATACTTTTTTGTATTTCCTTTTTTGACCGTCCATCCACATTGAAATATTCATACAAGGCCTGACAAGCCAGATCCGGATACACCGTTAACAAATCCATGTTCTTTTCAATTTTGAGTTCCACATCTTTGTGATCAATCAAGTCGGGCATAATAAACGAGGCTTCCAATTTCTGTTGATAAGCCGAAAGAGTGATTTTTGAAAAATCGCCCTTCTGCTTGGCTTCATAAGCGGTTTGCGCAGCCAAAGATCCCGCCGTCATTGCCAAGTTGGAGCCCTCCCGGTGCGTGGGATTGATCATCTGGGCGGCGTCCCCAGCGATCATGAACCCATCTGTATAGAGTGTGGGGAGAGAGTGATAACCGCCTTCCGGAATCAAATGGGCGGAATATTCCAAGGGTTTGGCATCCGCCAAATAGCGGCGAATCATGGGATGATTTTTGGCGGATTCCAACAAATCATAGGGCGCGATTTTGGATTTTTGAAAGTGGGATAATTTACACCCCACTCCAAAAGACACAGATTCCTTGTTCGTATAAAGAAAAGCGTAACCCAACATGCCCTTGGTAATTTTCCCGAAAATCTCGAAGGTGGTTCCTTCATTTCCCTCTAAGGCGAAGCGATCCTGTATTCGTTCACGCGGCAAAGCCAACACTTCCTTGACCCCCAAAGCGACTTCATCTGATCGCCATTCGTCCAACAACCCCAAGGATTGCCCCAGCAAGGAATTCACCCCATCGCAGGCAATGACCACATCTGAAAGAAGTTGGTCTCCTTCACTGGTTTCAATTCCAATAACTTTCCCCTCTTTCTGCAGAACTTTGGATACTTTGACCCCGGAATAAAGCTGAACACCCGCTGCTTCCGCTTTCTGGCCATACCACTTATCGAAATTAACCCGAATGATGGAATAACAGTTGTGCGGTTCTTGCACCCACTTGTGGCTTCGGAAACCCACATTGATGGCGGAATCGTCGGAAGTTATGAGGACATTTTGGTGGGTGATGTGTCTTTCGAGGGGGCATTGGGGATCTTTCCAAAAATCCGGAACAATATCGGCGAGGTTTTTCGTGTAAAGAATGGCCCCTTGGACATTTTTTGAACCTGGATATTCGCCTCTTTCAAGGAGAACCACGTTGAGCCCCAGTTTCGCGGCGGTGATCGCCGCGGAGGTACCCGCGGGACCGGCGCCCACTACTATCACATCAAATTTTTCATCTGCCATATCGTTTGACCGACCTTATTTTGAGGCAAGAAATCTTAAGAAACCAGTTTTTATTATTCTTTGATGCTTTGCAAATATGTGATGAGATCTTCCATATCATCACCTTTGATCTTCGAGCTCCAAGCCGGCATATAGTTGGGAGGAGGAGGCCCTTTTGGATCATGTTTCGCTATGAATGCCACTCCCATAGAAATTTTCTCTTTGAGTTCTGCGCGTGTATAGGTGCCCACCACGCGCCTCAAATTGGGCATCACGTCATTTTGTGAATTGTAGTTCCTAATTCCTCCACGCGCATCAGTTCCATGGCAGGCGGCGCAACCAAATTTTTCATACACATATCTCCCACGCGCAATCCCGGCAGGGATGTTGGGTTCCGGTTCCGCAGGACGCAAGGTTTGAAATTGTGGAGGAATATCCTTTTTATTGAGTCCCAAAATCCAAGCGGTTAAGGCATTGGCATCTTCTTCTGACATGACGTAAGGTGGCATTCCTGAGGGAGCAATGGGCTCGGTGTTAAAGGCGGCGGTAGGATCTCCTGGGGTCACAACCGCCGGATCTTTCGTGAGATGAACCTTAATCCAGTTCGCCAAGGTCCATTCCTCTTTATCAAGTCCCGTGTGTGTAAAGTCAATGCGGCTTAGGGGTTTACTGGACGTTTCTTCCTTCAAATCAACCGAAATAACCCCACCCTCTCCACCGACTTGATGGCAACCAATACAACCAAATTCTTTAAAAAGTTTTTTCGCGCGCACTATTTCAGACGTGTAAACCTCCCCTTTGATTGGGATTTCGACATGATTGTCATGGCATTTCACGCAAGCGGATTGGAGAAGTGTTCCTTTAAGAAGTGGTTTTTCCCAATGTTCCACCTCTCCATGGGCTGCTTTTACTTCAGTCGCCAATCCTTGCCCTCCATGGCAAACCACACAACCAAATCGCTCCACATTGTGTGTTTTGTGAATATCCAAGGCTGGAGATTGTGAAGTGGCACTGTACGGGTGTTTGTCATATTCATTCATGAGGCTGCTGTTTTGCAGCGAATCGTACCCCAAATGACAGGTGATACAGCGGTCGATGGCATTGATTTCCTGAGACCAAATCTGCCGTATTTCAATTGGCATCTTTTTTGCATTTCTTAGTTCTTGGCCAGCGACATCTTTTTCTTCGGGAGTCGAAGCTTTTTCGAGTTTCGCCTGCGCCCTCGAAATTTCGAGTCGCTTGTATTCTTTTTGATAATTTTTCCAACCGCGAGTATTGTCTTTAACGAGAACAGCAACAAAAAGAACCAGCAAAAGAACATTTCCCCAAAGGAAAAGCCTTCTGAGTAAAAAAAGTTTATTAAATAGAAATTCTTTGATATTCACGTTTAAATGTTAAAGCTAACTTGTGGCACAGACACGATATATTTCACATTGAAACCCAGGTGGAGAGCCACTTTAAGGAAAACTCCAATCATCATCAATAAAAGCGCCATGCACACCACGTAACGAACACGACTGATATTTTTTAAGTAATGAGAAGGAAGCAATATGCCCATGATGGTATAGAGGGCCACCGCAAAACCAACCCATGCTCCTTTGATGAAAGAAAACGAAGGCAACACCCCAATGATAAGCGCCAAGAGAATGGATCCGGCCAAGATTTTTTTAACCGTCGACGGCACATTGAATTGATATTTGATCAATAACGGCAACACCATTCCCAATGTGAAATAGAGGCCAATGAGTCCCCCACCCACCGCCAACGGCATCACTGTTGTTGGAGGAGGCGGCGGTTTATGCGTCAGCCAACTTTCCCATGGCCAATACCATTGCCAATTGGGCCCTCGCATAAAAGTGCCAATAATGATCAATACGAACCAAGCAAAAAGACCCAACAAAAATACTGTGTTCGCAAAGGGTCTTTCTTTAAAAGAATAAAATCCCACACCACGATTGGCATCGGGATCCAAGTAAGGAATGGCCATTAATCCAATCATTATGATGGTGGGAATGACCACCCCGGCCAGCCAAGGATCAAAGTAGACAAGCAATTCTTGAAGCCCCAAAAAGTACCAAGGGGCCTTGGAGGGATTGGGAGTGACATTGGGGTCCGCGATTCCTTCCAGCGGGGCATTTTGAAGCAAGGACCACCCCACCAAAAATATCAGCATCAATATGGCCCCAATGTATTCTCGAACGATTAAGTTGGGCCAGACTTCAACTTTTTGTTGGGGAGGTTCATTTTCAATGGGGGCGGCTGAAAAACCGTCTTTCCGAATACGCCAGAAATGAATGATTAAGAAAATACCCGTGATGAATGGAACCGCGATGCAATGAAGAACGTAAAATCGTACCAACGTGGCCGAACCGACTGTTGTGCCGCCCAAAAGACCAAATCGAGCGTCATTTTTTAATCCAACACCCAAAAGACTGGCAAAGGGTCCTTCGGCCCCAACAAACGGAGTGGCACTCGCCATGTTTGTTCCAACAGTGACCGCCCAAATGGCCAATTGGTCCCAAGGCAGAAGATACCCTGTAAAAGAGAGGAAAAGCGTCAGAACCAACAAAACCACTCCCACCCCCCAATTAAATTCCCGAGGAGTCTTATAGGACCCAGTTAAGAAAACGCGCACCATGTGCAGAATGACAAAAAGGACCATGGCATGGGCGGACCATCGGTGCATGTTCCTCATAAATTGTCCCAAAGAAACCACAAACTCCAAATCTTTCATGTCTCGATAAGCCAATTCAGGCGAAGGTCGGTAGTAAAACATCAAAACAATTCCGGTGACGGTTAAAATAAGGAAGAGAAAAAATGACAACCCGCCCAATCCCCATGTGTAGGTGAATTTTACTGCGCGGCGCCGGATGCGGGCCGGATGAAGATGCAGCCATACATTGCCCAAAATGTGCTGCGCTCTATCGCGAGATGTGTTTTTCCATGTCCCACCACGAAACATAGACCGCCACACTTGCGTGTTTGTTAAATCTTCAAATATTTTCTTGGGGTCAATTTTGTTAAACATTGATAAAGAAGGGAGCCTTGTCACGGAAGCCTGGACGGTTTTCCATAACGGCTTTATCAACCAGAAGATCACCTTGAGGTGTTTGAGTTACTTGCACCCGCCAAAGAGGTTTGGGGGCTGGTCCCGCAATCACATCCCCTTCAGCCGAAAAATTGGATCCATGGCAAGGACAGCGGAAGCGAGCCTCCGCCGGAAACCAGTTGGGTGTGCAACCCAAATGTGTACATCGGGCCCACATCCCATAAAGTCCTTTGCTATCTCGAATGATCCAAACACGGTTGGCTTTATCGATTGTGACACCCAAAGGATAATCCAGCACCTTACCCGCACGAAATTTCTGAGAGGGTTCATAGAGAACATTGGGCAGGAAAAAACGGAGAACGGATCCTACAGATGAAGCAAGAAAGGCAAGGAAGGCTCCCCATCCCCAAAACAAAAATGTTCGTCTTGTTATTTCTGGTTGGTTAAGGGCGGAGGGCTCGGTGGTATCTGACATTTAATTCACTCAAACTAAATGCCAGCTTCAACAACCAATCTTACTCCCGCCCCCATCGTGGACGTCAGAGTGGCAGATCGAAGGTAAACACCCTTGGCTGTTGCAGGTTTGGCTGCAGAGATCGCTTGAATAACGGTGGCGGTATTTTCAGCCAAATCTTCAGGAGAGAAAGAAGCCTTCCCAACAGAGGCGTGCAAATTGGCGGAATCATCCATTTTGAATTCCACTCGACCCGCCTTGAGTTCTTTCACCGCTTGTCCCACCTCAAAAGTGACGGTTCCAGACTTGGGGTTCGGCATGAGCCCTTTGGGGCCGAGCACCTTTCCCAGTTTTGACAAGTCTTTCATCATGTCAGGCGTGGCCACCAACACATCAAAATCTGTCCAACCTTTCGAAATCTTTTCAATCAAATCAGAATCGCCCACATGATCAGCGCCGGCAGCCTGGGCATCTCTTATTTTTTCACCCTTGGCGATCACAACGACAGTTTTCTTTTTCCCCAGTCCTTTGGGGAGAACCGCCGTTCCTCTCACACTTTGATCGGTTTTTTTTGGGTCAACGCCCAACTTCACATGAAGCTCAACAGTTTCATCAAATTTTGCCGTGGCATTTTTTTTAACGATTTTCGCGGCATCAACAAGTGAATACCGTTTAGCGGCATCAAAGTTTTTTTCAATTTCTTTTCGTCTCTTTCCCATATTATTTGACCTCAATTCCCATCGAACGCGCCGTTCCCGCGACCATACGCATGGCGGCTTCTAAATTACGCGTGTTTAGATCTGGCATTTTTTGTTTGGCAATATCCTCTACTTGAGCTTTTGTGACGGAACCTACTTTATCTTTGTTGGGAACCGATGAAGCCTTTGCAATACCCGCCGCCTTTTTCAAAAGAGCGGGAACAGGTGGCATTTTCGTGATGAAAGTAAAGGATCGGTCTGTATAAATGGTGATAACGGCCGGGATAATCATTCCCGCTTCAAATTTTTTTGTTTTTTCATTGAACTGTTTACAGAAGTCCATAATTTGGACCCCATGTTGCCCAAGGGCAGGACCTACCGGTGGCGCTGGGTTGGCTCCTCCTGCTGGTATCTGTAATTTCACAAATGCTTTTACTTGTTTAGCCATAATTTTCGATTTTAGTTATCAGTGAACTAAAAACTCTCCTATACTTTTTCTACTTGTAGATAATCGAGTTCCACCGGGGTGGCTCGTCCAAAAATACTGACCGTCACTTTTAATTTGGCTCGGTCTTCATTGACTTCTTCCACGGTTCCCACAAAATGACGAAAAGGGCCTTCATTGATCCGAACATTTTCGCCACGGTCAAATACAACAGCGGGCCTCGGTTTATTGGTCTTAAGAGTGGCATTTAACTCCATCATTCGATCGACATCGGCTTGAGTTAACGGAATGGGACTGGCTCCTCCCAAAAATCCAGTAACACCTGGAGTGTTTCGAATCAAATAACAGGTATCGTTGTTGGCAACCATATTGACCAACACATAGCCTGGGAAAAACTTCCGTCGACGAATCTGCTTCTTGTTCTTCTTCAGTTCTATAACCTCTTCGGTGGGAATAACCACCTGTGCAATTTGAGTGGTAAGCCCTTTGATTCCAGCAGACTTCTCAATACCAGACCGCACCCGGTCTTCATGACCAGAAAATGTATGAATTAAATACCAATGTTTTTCGTCACTCATGTTTTAGACCAGAACTCCAATAATTCGGGAGAGAATGAAGTCAACACCACCCACATAAATCGCCATAACAATGACCAACAAGACAACCATCCATGTGGAGGCGATCATTTGAGGAGTCGTGAGCCAAGCAACTTGTTTTAACTCAGCCCATGATTCTTTAAAAAATGAAATTAAGTTTTGCATTTGGATTCTTAACCATACTCGGGAGTGGTAGGACTTGAACCTACAGTCCCGGTTTTGGAGACCGGTGGTTTGCCATTAACCGACACTCCCAGGTTAGAGCTTGACCTCTTTGTGGAGGGTATGTTTACGCAACCGTGGTGAGTACTTTTTCAACTCAACCTTTGCACGGTCCCCTTTTTTCTTACCACGTTCAAAGTAGTAATTAATAATGCCAGTTTCCGCGCATTTAAGACCAGTCACATTTCTTCCGGTTGCCATGATTCCTTCCTACGTTTAAATTATTTTATTTAAGAATTTCCGTTACAACACCGGCTCCAACCGTATGTCCACCTTCACGGATGGCAAAGCGAACACCTTTCTCAAGAGCCACGGGCGTCAATAAATCCACTTCAATCGTAACGTTGTCGCCCGGCATAACCATTTCGGTTCCAGCGGGCAATTTAACGCTACCTGTCACATCCGTGGTTCGGACATAAAACTGTGGGCGATAATTATTGAAAAAAGGTGTATGCCGTCCGCCTTCTTCTTTGCTCAACACATAAACTTCACCCTTGAATTTAATATGGGGGGTGATGCTGGCTGGAGCGGCAAGAACCTGGCCTCTTTCAACCTGGTCTTTTTCAATACCCCGAAGAAGAACGCCCACGTTGTCCCCCGCCATGGTTTCATCCATCAATTTCCGGAACATTTCAATACCGGTGGCAACGCTTTTACGGGTTTCTTGAATTCCCACAATTTCAACGTTATCTCCCACTTTGAGGCGGCCACGTTCCACGCGTCCCGTAGCAACGGTTCCACGGCCTGTGATCGAAAAAACGTCTTCGATGGACATCAAGAAGGGTTTGTCCACTTCACGTTGCGGCTCTGGGAACTCATCTAGAGCGGCCAAAAGGTTCATAATTGAAGGTTCACCCAAAGGTCCAGAATCTCCCTGCATGGCCTTCAACGCACTTCCATGTATGATTTTAATTTTATCGCCTGGGAATTCGTACTTGGTCAACAGTTCACGAATTTCCAATTCGACGAGGTTCAAAAGCTCTGGGTCGTCCACCAAATCACACTTATTCAAGAAGACAACCAAATTGGGAACATTGACTTGTCGAGCCAAGAGGATATGTTCGCGGGTTTGAGGCATGGGTCCATCAGCGGCATTGACAACGAGGATTGCGCCATCCATTTGAGCGGCCCCCGTGATCATGTTCTTGATGTAATCGGCATGTCCCGGGCAATCGATATGGGCGTAATGTCTTTTCTCTGATTCGTACTCCACGTGAGAAACAGCAATGGTCACGATTTTCGAATCGTCACGAACTGTTCCACCTTTGGCAATGTCAGCGTAAGATTTGGCTTTTGCTTTACCTTGTTTTTCCAATACTTTGGTCAAAGCTGCCGTCAACGTGGTCTTTCCGTGGTCAACGTGACCGATTGTACCGACGTTCATGTGCGGTTTTGTCCGCTCGAATTTTGCCTTTGACATTGCTTATCCTCCTTAGATTTAAGCGAGAAGTTGAATTTTAATTCTCAAAAAATTGAAACAGCTGGGGAGCAGGATCGAACTGCCGACCTCGTCATTACCAATGACGTGCTCTACCAACTGAGCTACCCCAGCGATGAGCGGGTGATGGGAATCGAACCCACGTCTCAAGCTTGGAAGGCTCGCATTCTACCATTGAACCACACCCGCAAATCTTAGATGCAGCCGCCCCTCTTAAACAAAAAGAAACCACCCATGTTTACAACCAATTCTGATGTTGGAACCTGGCATTTACGAAAACCAATGCAGGTTGACGAGGGCAATTACCGGGGCCGTGTGGGTATATAACAAAAGCCCCGTTGGGAGTCAATTAACTTTTTTTGGAGCCAAGGGATGAGCGGAACGGCTAACTGCATCTGTGGATCGACGATCACGGAACACCACACTTCCCCCTTTTCGTTCCATGGTGTGTTTGACGTATCCTTTCATCTCAGTAAGCGCTTGAATAAGAAGTGGATATTGCGTGAACTCCATGTTCTCATTGGTGAGATAAACGATAGAGGCGGAAACAAATCGAAATTTCTTAATATTTCCTTGACGGTCTTTGGCAGTAATACAACCTGCTTTTAAATCCGCGTCGGAATAGTAGGCAGTTATTCTTTCATCAAAACGTTTGGCGACCCAATCGAACACTGTAGCCGCTTTTTCCGGGGATGTTATGGCCAGAAAATCGTCCCCCCCAATGTGCCCGATAAAATCATCTGAATTCCCCCACCGCTTAACCGCCTGAACCAATAAATCTGAGAGTAAACGAATTACCTTATCTCCTTGTTTTACGCCATACACATCGTTGTAGGCCTTAAAATTATCGAGGTCAATATAGGCAAATGCCACTGAGCCACTCCTCGCCAAACGGCGACGAGATTCCTCTTCAATCGCTAAATTCCCAGGCAGCCCGGTGAGAGGGTTGTGCCCCATATCAATTTTTTTCCGTTGCAACATTCGCTTCAGTCGAGCGATGAGCTCTTGAGCGTCAAAAGGTTTGGTAAGGAAATCATCGGCCCCGACTTCAATGGATCGAATGCGGTCTTGGGAATCTTTCCAACTCCCACTGACCACTATAATAGGAATGGCACGAGTTTGGGGTTCCAATCTCAATTGCTCGCATATTCTAAAACCGTTAATTCCAGGAAGTTTTAAATCGAGAATAACAGCGTCGGGAATTTTTTCTCTGATTTTCTGAACAGCCACACGCCCATCAGGAATCCAATCCACCTCATAACCCGCCAATGACAAAGACAAGCGGACATAGGAAGCCACCTGTTGATCGTCGTCAACAATAACAATCCTTTCAGCTGCCATAACCCGCCTCCTGTTTTCCTTTCTTCCTTAATATCACAACTTCGATGCGCCGGTTTTGGGCGCGACTGGCGTCATCCACATTGGGCACACGAGGCCGATTTTCACCAAACCCCCAAGCGGCCAAACGAGAGGGAGGAACTCCCTGGGCCACCAAAGCCTTGGTGACTGAAAAGGCACGAGCGGCGGAGAGTTCCCAATTAGATTTGAAGGTGCCACTTTTGATGGGAACATTATCCGTATGACCTTCGACCACCACATCTCCTTCGATAAGCTTAAGTGATTTGGCCAATTCTTCAAGCGGCGCTTTCGCATCTTTAGATAACGTTGCCTGCCCACTTGGGAACAAAATTTTTTCATTTAACTCGACTATCACTTTATCGACATCGCTTTGAATTTTGATTTGATTTCCCAATTTCTCTTTAACAGCAGCTATTTGATTTACGAAGTCGGAATCACTTTTTTTTCGTGAATTTTTCAGCAACGTAGCTTTGGCAAGGTAGGTATATCCATACATGGAAAGAAAAAAGATCATGAGAATGGTCATAAAATCCGAGTAGGAAATAAGCCACAATTGCCGGGAGGACCTGCGATCATTCAAACCTGCTTGTATTTTGGCGCCCTCCCATTGATCGGGCAAATCCTGGTCTGTTATTTCATCTGGAGCGTTTTCATCGGCCATAGGGAAAATCCTTAAACAACGCGATTTCTACTCGTCGATTGATTCGTCGTCCTGAAACAGAGTCATTCGATACGCGCGGACGATGAGCGCCATAAGCCGCAGCGGCTAGTTTTTCAGCGGGCATACCAAGGTCGATTAAAAGACGAACGATGGACATGGCCCGGGCCAAAGACAACTCCTCATTGTCCCGGTAAAGTCCCTGTCGGGCCAACGGAACGGAATCGGTATGCCCTTCGATGACTATCGTATGTGAAATATTTTTCATTAATTCGGCCACCATTCGAATGGCTTCAACGGACCCCTTTTTGGGCAGCGCAGAACCCGAGTTAAAAAGAACGTTTTCCCCAAACTCAATGCGAATGGCGTCAACTTCCTCTGTGATTTTAACGTCTGCGGACGATTTGAATTTTTGCCGAAGAACAGGAGCCACGTTTTCATAACTCAGATCGTCATCTTGAAGTGAATAGATCTCATCGAGCTTCATCGATTGAAGAGCCTGGCTCAAGGCATCATCGCCCATAACAGTCAAACCATAAAGAGCCAAAAAAACCAACATCAAATTGGTGACCAGATCTGCGTAGACTGTGAGCCAAATGTTTTCGAGGCGGGAATCATGTTTAAATTGAACCAGCCGATGTATCATGAAACGTCACTGGCTTGAGCCACGACCAATTTTCCCCTGTGATTGCGGTTCAAATAGGCTTCCAATCGCCTCGTCAAAATTGCGGGAACTTCTTGGCGTTGAATGGATAGAATTCCTTCAATCATCACTTCTTTTAAAAACAGCTCTTGTTCAGAATAGGCTTGTAACTTCCCCCCAATGGGTAGAAAAAGGAAATTGGCCCCAAAAATCCCATAGAAGGTGGCAGTCATGGCCACCGCCATATGCATCCCCATTGTTCGCGGATCGGTCAAATTGAGCATCACTTCCACCACCCCGACCAAAGTTCCTAGCAAACCAAAAATCGGCGCATAAGTGGCCATGTTTCGAAAAACATTTGATATCTCATTGTGTCGAAGCCGAATAAAATGAATTTCTTTTTCTAAATTGGAACGAACAACATTGGGAGGCAAGCCATCAGCAATCATTTTAAGCCCATTGGCCAGAAAATTATCTCGGGTTTTTCGCATGTCCTGCTCCAAACTCTCCATACTGGTTCGGCGTGTCCGGTTTGACAAAGTCAACAATCGAGACATCACGCTGTCCGCGGATTCCACTCTTCCCGGAAATATAAATAAGAGAAGAGAATATGGCACCCGCTTCAAAATTCCCCAAGGATAGGTGATCATTGTCGCCCCCAATGTCCCACCAAAGACCAACACAAAGGCACGTACATTAAAGAAAAAATGCAAAATTCCCCCGGCCTCCAACACCCATCCGATAGCTCCCAGTCCCACCCCCCATCCAAGCAAAGTCATCAAATCCATTATTTATCACCCCCCACAGGAGGTTCTGATGGAGTGGTGGGATATCTGTCCGGAGTGTTATTTCCGCCACCTTTGCCAAGAAAGCGTTTGATACGATCCCCAATGTCGTTTCCAACTGATTTGTTTTCATATCGACTTATTTGTTCACCAGGGATGGCATCCTCAAATTGTATACCCGGAGGAAGCTTGATCGTTTGGCGCAGAGTGTTTCCAAATCGAGTTGATGGTGTACTCTCAATATGGGGAACATTAATTTGACCTTCTCGCTCCAGGCGTTTGGCGATTAAGACCACTTTTTTCTGGGCATCCCATGTCGCTTTGCCTGCAAGGACCCCTTCATTTAAATCCAATTCCTGGCGAACAATCTCGGCTTTTCCTTCACTCATGTGTTCCAATATTTTTTTCTTTAGCGATTCGGACACCCCCCTCAAACTGGTCACAATCGTTTGGAGGTCCACCTCCCTCAGGACGGCCCGCAAGGAAGGGGATTCAAGCCTCTCCAAATCCTCAAACATCAGGGTCTTTTTACGAAGTTCTTCCACAATTTCAGGCCTTGATTCTTTGAGACTCTCCAACATCCTTTTTTGGGCTTCTACTTCAAGAGATTCATATATTGAAAAGATTCGATCAGGCCCCCCGATGAGATAATCCAACCGCCGCCTCAAATCCTGCTCAATGTCCTCCACTTGCTCCGGCAACAATTGGCGAGTTGTCGCCAAATGAGAGGCCACCTCGGACTGCATCAAAGGATCCAACTTGGACAACACCTTGCTGATCCATTCAGAGGGTAAATATCCCAACACCACTGCAGCTTTCTCCGGAGTCTCCCGTGCAAGCAAAATCGCCAAATTACTCAGGTGATCTTCCCGAATGAAACCAAACGGCAATATTGTTTTATTGGGGTTTTCAACCTGTAGAGATCCTGAAAAAGCAGCCGAGGAATTTTGCTGCGCCGGAGGAGGCAGGCCATAGGGAGACATGTAGGGGGGCATATAGGGCATGTCCATCGACATGCGCCCACGCCCATTGTCCGGTGGTTTTAATGTGGGCAAAATCTGAACAAAGTTATTGAGGAATCCCCGCAACGGCCCAAACATGAAGAGAAAAAACACGGCAATACAAAACAACGCCAATACCAAAACCACCAATAACCAGTAGTTCTTTAAATCTTTTTGGATTTTCAATATCCCGGTTGGATTGATCTGCGTCTCAATATTATTAGTAAAAACAGTCCGCTGAATGTCCAAAGTATCTCCTCGCCCCGGATCCAAACTGATCAGTTGGCGGGTTAACTCACGAACCTTCGAGATGATGTCATTATCCAAATCTTTGTCGAGAACGAGCGTGACCTGTATACGGCGAATAAATTTTTTAAAAATTTTGTTTTCGGGCTTGAGCGTGTCGACTAGATCCCTCATCTCTTCTTGAGCCCCATCAAAAGATTTCTTGGCAGGAACGCCGGGCAAAAAGAATTCCTCGCCACCGCGATCTCCGCTATCGGAAGACCCGCTATCCAAGTTCAGCGGCTCAATTCGAATGACCACCACAAATTGTCCGGCCGGCAATATTTTCCCCAATGCATCCTCAACCCTTTTTTGCATGCGCATTTCCAAATCCAGGCGTTCGCTGTCCAAAGAAAGCTCAGCGCGCAAAGGGAAAATTAAACTCAGACCGAGGAGAATGAGAAAACCTATCTGGGGTTTAACGAATTTCAACACGTCCCGCCCCTTTGGCTCCATAAAGAAATTTTCGAAGAATGTCATTGTTGGGATCATGTTGCAGCGCCTTGGTCCAGATTTGTTTGGCTTTATCACGCTCATTCATAGCGTAATAGGCCGAACCCAAGCGCGTGAGGGCCATCACATTGCTGGGCTCCAAATCAAGCACATCGGTGCATTCAGTAATCGCGGAAAGATATCTGCCATCATAAATGGCCTCGAGCGTGAGTTGCAGTTTGTGGTCAACCAAAGTAAGGCCCGTGGGCAGATCCGGCATATCAACCTCAGGATGATCGGTTTCGATGAGACGACGCAAACGTGACAATTCAGGACGGGATATTTTTTTATCTTGGGCATACGCCAAGGCGTTGAGAGAGCGTTTGGGATCGTTTTCTATGTAACGCGTGATGGCCAGGCGAATCAATTTTGAATCTTTTTCGTTGCCCACCTCACTTTCCAGAATCGGTGTGATATTGGATAAACGTCTTCGGATTTCTTTGATCGAATTGTCCTGAGGCAGCATACGCTCCGCCTCGATAAAAGTTAAACGGGCCGTTTCATAATTACCTTCTTTGTATTCGGTAACGCCCCGCTCATAGAGGATGGTCGCGGAGTTCTGCGCATTCGCGGCACGCAACTGCTGCTGCTTTTCTTCCAAAATGAGTCTCTCTCGCTCTGTTTCCAACTCAGCCACGTTAATTCCCATGGGTTTGTAATTATCAATTAATCGATCCAAAGCGAGGATGCGATCATGAAGACTCATGCCGTTTAGCACCTGTTGCCGGTAAGCAGCAATTTCTCGGTCCAAATCCTCGCGAAGACTCGGCATCACATTTTCCGGAGAATCCCAACTCCACGCTTTAACTTCTGCGATGTTAAACAGAAGTAAAAACGATGCGAAAATTAGAGTTGTTTTATCCATTCAAACCTCTTGTACTTTAAAACCTGAAGTCTCCTACGTATTTATGGTAGAAGTCAGTCGATTTCAACCCATTTCTTGAGTCATTTCCGCTTCTGTAGGGAGGAATAAATTTCATGAAAGCCGTTTTAATCACCCGTCATGGAGCTCCAGATGTTCTGACGGTGGACGATCTTCCAAAACCGGAACCCAAAGAAAATGAAGTTTTGGTGAAAGTCCATTATGCCAGCCTGAATCATTTGGATTTATGGATTCGCAAAGGAAGCCCGGCCTACCCCGTGAGTTTTCCCCATGTTTCTGGGGCCGATGGCTCGGGAATTGTCGAAAAACTAGGAGCAGGCGCCGAGGGGGTTTCGCCGGGCGATCGGGTCTTAATTTTTCCAGGGATTTCCTGTGGGCAATGCGTTTGGTGTGAAAAAGGCCTCGACAACCAATGTGAAACCTATGAGATTATGGGAAGCAAACGCCCCGGATCCCTCCAAGAATATGTGGCCGTTCCAGACCAAAATGTGATTCCGATCCCAGACTCCATTGAATTTGAACAAGCCGCCGCATTTCCCCTGGCTTATTTGATGGCCTGGCACCTGCTTTTTGGGCGAGCAAAGTTGACCTCCAATGACACTGTTTTGGTAAGTGGAGCTGGAAGCGGAGTGGGAATGGCAGCTCTTCAAATCGCCAAATGGAAAGGGGCCAAGGTTTTCGCGACGACCACGGGAAGGCACAAAATTTCAAAAATTAAATTAGGGGGAGCGGAGGATGTTTTCTTCGATGAAAAAGATTCCGACTATTCCAAATGGATCGCCAAGAAAACGGAGTTGAAAGGAGCTGATGTGGTGATTGACCATGTGGGACCTGCGACGTGGGAGAAAAGCCTGCGATCATTGGCCAAATATGGTCGCCTTGTCACATGTGGTGCCACCTCTGGTCCCGTGGTTAATATGGATCTGCGACATCTCTTCAGTCGCAATCTAAGTGTTTTAGGCGGTCGAATGGGCACCCAGCGAGAGTTTCAGGATCTATGTGCCCCCATCTTCCATGGTGAAATAAAACCAGTGATCGACAAGATTTTCCCTATGGAAGAAATAACAAGCGCGCATGATTACTTTGAAGGGCGCCAACAAGTGGGAAAAATTCTGATTAAAATTAAATGAGCGAAGCGACCAAGTCTCCCACTTCAGTGGTGGACATCCCCATTTTCCCCGCCGCCAAACTTTTTATTTTTCCAGATTCCAAAGCTTTATAAACAGCTTTTTCAATTGCTTCCCCGGCTTCACCTTGCCCAATCTCGGTCATCAGCATTCCTCCTGCGCAAATAGCCGCCAAAGGATTGATGACATTGCGACCCGTGTATTTCGGGGCAGACCCTCCAATGGGCTCAAACATTGAAACGCCAAACGGATTAATATTCCCCCCCGCCGCAATTCCCATTCCACCTTGAATCATGGCGCCCAAGTCGGTGATGATGTCTCCAAACATATTATCGGTTACGATCACATCAAAATACTCCGGGTTTTTGACCATCCACATGCAAGTGGCATCGACATGCGCATAGTCTGTTTTTACTGTCGGAAATTCTTTGGCCACTTCATAAAAAGCCCTTTCCCATAAATCAAAGGCATAGGTGAGAACGTTCGTTTTTCCACAAAGCGTCAGCATTTTTTTCATGTTCCGTTTTTGCGTGTATTCAAACGCATATCGCAGACAACGCTCCGCACCCATTCGGGTATTGATGGATTCCTGAACCGCCACTTCATGCGGAGTTCCGCGCCTAAGAAAACCTCCAGCTCCGGCATAGAGACCCTCAGTGTTTTCACGAACAACCACAAAATCGATGTCGGCTGGTTTTTTGTTGGCCAAAGGAGTCTCGACATTTGGAAAAAGTTTAACGGGTCTTAAATTGATGTATTGATCCAACTCAAATCGCAAACGAAGCAACAAACCTTTTTCAAGAATTCCAGGTTTTACATCAGGATGTCCAATAGCCCCTAAAAAAATGGCATCCATTTTCCGAAGTTCTGTGAGAACCCCATCGGGTAAAATTTCACCCGACTTTTTATATCGTTCCCCACCCAAATCGTAGTGAACAAATTCGAGTTTGCATTTAAATTTCCGCGAAGCGGCATTGAGGACTTTGAGCCCCTCCCTCACCACTTCCGGCCCTGTTCCGTCGCCCTCTAAAACAGCAATTTTATAACTGGTCTTGGATTCTTTGACCGAAATCGCTTTCGGTTGAAGATTTGTTGTTGCGGAAGCCATAATCAATTTTGTCCTTTATGTTGTTGAGAATATTCTGCTAAAAATTCAACGATTGAGGGACCGAATTCCTGGTGAACCCAATCCAAAGTTCCTTCTTGCTCTTTTTCAGGAGGGTGTTGCTCAAGATACTCAGCAATATCAAAGTGTTTGGTTTCACCATACAAATACGTTCCATTGGTGGACCCCAAATCTTGAAGGATTAAAACGTTCCCTTTCAATGTAAAAGTTAAATGTTGCCGAGAAACAATGGCATGTGAAATCTTAATGGTGGATTCACTGGTTCGACCGATCACATATCTCTCACCGGTCTTCACTTTTCCCAACATGTTCAATGCGCCGCTTTCGTAAGCCACTTCATTTAAAGACCGATCCTCACTGGAAGGCTCAAATGAAAGAAACATCCCGCCACCTTGCCCCAACTTCAAATAAATACTGTCCGTGGGATTACAAAGAACGGCATAGTCACGGTTTTTAATTAATGGTTGCCAATTTTCGTCCTTTTGGTTTTTGGGGATGAGAGCAGCCATTTAGATTTTCTCCAATTTTGCATCAACCGTTGACTTTCCGGTTTTTTTCACGTCAATGCGATTGATGGCTGATAGATATGCTTTGGCACTGGCCTCAATAATATCCGTCGAGGCCCCTTTGCCCCTTACAGTGGCTCCTGTTTTAGTCTCCAATTGAACAGTTACCTCCCCCTGAGCATCTTTTCCACCTGATACACTTGACAATTTATAATCAAGCAACCTCACTGGAATTTCAGTTACTTTATCTATGGCTTTATAAACGGCGTCGACCGGGCCATCCCCGCAGGCTGTTTCCTGGACCACATTTCCCTTAAAAGAAATTCGAATAGTCGCGGTCGGCACACTTCCGGTTCCAGAGCTGGTTTGCAAATATTCCAATTTATAACGCTCCGCCGCGGTGCCTTCTTTTTCCTCAACCAAAGTTAAGAGGTCTTCGTCAAAAACATATTTCTTTTTGTCAGAGAGTTGTTTGAATTGATCAAAAAGAGCTTCCAATTCTTTTCCGTCAATATCATACCCCAACTCTTTCATTCTTTTTTGGAGTGCATTACGACCCGACAACTTTCCCAAAATAATTTGAGAAGAAGGAACTCCCACTGATTCGGGCGTCATGATTTCATAAGTCTGTCGATGTTTGATCACCCCATCCTGATGGATTCCGGACTCATGCGCGAACGCATTCGCCCCCACGATTGCTTTGTTGGGCTGAACCATCATTCCCGTGAGGCGAGAAACCAATCGGCTGGTCCTATATATTTCCTCAGTTTTCACATTTGTTTCGAAATTGAAATAGTCTTTGCGCGTAGCCAAAGCCATCACAATTTCTTCCAACGAGGCGTTTCCGGCGCGCTCACCGATTCCATTGATCGTGCATTCGACTTGTCGAACTCCGTTTTTCACAGCGGCCAATGAATTGGCCACGGCCAGGCCCAAGTCGTTGTGGCAATGAACGGAAAAAATCGCTTTTTCTGAACCAGGCGTCTCATGGATCAATCGATTGATCATGCCTCCAAACTCAAACGGAATCGCGTAACCAACAGTATCTGGAACATTGATCGTCCTGGCTCCAGCTTCAATGGCCGTTTTAACGGCTTGCGTGAGAAACATGAAATCCGACCGGACGGCATCTTCAGGAGAAAAATCAATGTTATCGGTAAATTTATTGGCATACGCCACCATTTCTGCGATACGGTCGAGAACCTGCTGTCTCGACATTTTCAATTTCTTTTCCATGTGGATATCGCTGGTGGCCAAGAAAACATGAATCCTGGGCTTTTTAGAATGCTTAACCGCTTCCCAGGCCGCATCGATATCTTTTTTAACGCATCGCGCCAGCCCACATATTTCAGGACCTTTTACCTTCTTTGCCATCTGTGTCACCGCTTCAAAATCTCCTGGACTGGTGATGGGGAATCCCCCTTCAATAACATCAACCCCCAACCTTGCCAGTTGGTGCGCCACCTCTACCTTTTCCTCAATATTGAGGCTCGCGCCAGGCGATTGTTCGCCATCACGCAAGGTGGTGTCAAAGATGATGATTTGATTGTTGTCTTTTTTCATAAGTTAATGAGCCGCCTGATCTTTGGGCCTGACCCGTATAAGACGCCAAATGGTGAAAAAAATTCCCCACAAAATATAGCCGGCATACAAAATAAAGATGGTGTTTTGAGGATACAAATAAATCATAAACAGAACGAAAACCATGACCATAAAAGTCGGTAACGACTGCGGCCGAAAAAAATGGGTTTTTTTGAAAGAAACATACTGGACTTTCGACACCATCAATATGGCCAATCCAAACACAATCAAAGGAATTCCCGCGCGCAAAAATGGAACCTGATGATAAATCAAATTCATAGTTCTGCCTTGATGTCCGCTCTCAGACAAGCCAAACAACAAGACCAAGACAGCCAAAAACCCTCCGGCACCCGGTATGGGCAACCCGGAAAAGTTGGTGCTTGCGGGTGCATTCTCGGCTAATTTGTCAATTGACATTAAATTAAACCGAGTCAGCCGTAGGGCTCCGCACAACACAAAAAGAAAAGCCAAAAGTAATCCCGGCTTTCCCATGTCTTTAAGAGCCAACAGATAAATCATAATGGCTGGGGCTATACCGAATGACATCCAATCTGCGAACGAGTCGAATTCGCCCCCAAAGGGAGTAGTCATTTTAAACCAACGCGCCACACGACCGTCCAAAATATCCATGACATGTCCGATGAAAATGGCCGTTGGCGCCGCCACCCAACGTCCTTCAAAAGCCGCGAAAATCGCAAAAAAACCCATCGCCATATTTCCAACTGTAAAAAGGCTGGGTAAAAAAACCCGCGCTTTATGAAATCGATGGGGTATTTCGCTCATACCGTCCACCGGGCCAACACCGTTTCCCCACCCACCACGCGATCTCCGAATTTAACAACCGGTACAGCTTTTAAGGGCATAATGACGTCCACTTGAGAACCAAATCGAATCAAACCATATCGTTCCCCTTGGCCCAGCGTTTGCCCTTTTTGGACCCAACAAACAATTCTCCGCGCAATCAGCCCAGCAATTTGTTTTATCACCAGGGTACCTCTATTCGTTTCCAGAACAAGAGTGTTCTGTTCATTTTCAACATGAGCGCGGGAATCTCTCGCGTCCAGAAACAATCCTTTTTTATAGGTGATATTTTTTATCACACCTTGGCTGGGTGAGCGTTGGATGTGCCCATCAAATACGGACAAGAAAATCCGAACAATCCTTTGACCGGCATATTCTCCCTCCGACAATGTCGCCACCTCTATGACTTTTCCATCACCGGGACTGTAAATGGAAAGATCATCCATGACAGTGGCTCGATCAAAATCCCGAAAAAAGAACAGGGAAAAAATGGCCAATCCAAGCAGTAGAACACCCCAAGGAAATCCCCACCAAGATCCAAATATCAACAAAAAAAATCCCAGCAGTGAAAAACCGATGATGAATCGCCAACCGTCGGAAGCAATCGGCAATTTCAACGCCAAACCGCCATTACTCGCGTTTCTTTAACCAAGGCATCATGCTGCGAAGAGCAGCGCCCACCTTTTCAATTTCGTGATTATCAGTGGCCTGTCGGTAAGAATTAAACACCGGTTTTCCCACTTTATTCTCGAGTAAATATTCACGAGCGAACTCACCACTTTGAATTTCCTTAAGAATTTTTTTCATCTCTTTTTTGGTTTCGTCCGTCACTATGCGAGGCCCCCGGCTGTATTCGCCATATTCGGCCGTGTTGGAAATGGAATAGTTCATCCATCCAATGCCGCCTTCTTGAACCAAATCAACAATGAGTTTTAATTCATGAAGACATTCAAAATAGGCCACTTCGGGCTGATACCCTGCTTCGATCAATGTTTCGAATCCCTTCTTGATCAATTCAACCGCCCCACCACAAAGAACCACCTGTTCACCGAAAAGATCGGTTTCGGTCTCTTCTTTAAATGTTGTCTGTATAACGCCTGCCCGCGCGGCCCCAATTCCCTTGCAAAAAGCCAACGCTCGTTGAAAGGCATTTCCCGATGCATCTTGCTCAATGGCAACCAACGCAGGCGTTCCGCGTCCCTCCTCGTAGGTTCGCCGGACCAAATGCCCCGGTCCTTTGGGCGCGACCAATACCACGTCCACATCTTTGGGAGGAACAATCTGTGAAAAGCGGATATTGAATCCATGAGAGAAAGCCACGGTGGCTCCCTTTTTGAGATGGGGAAGGATATCGCTCTGCCAAACTTCTGCCTGGGTTTCGTCCGGCAATAAAATGTGAACCCAATCGGCCTGTTTGACTTCAGCCGCGATATTGTTCGACAAGTTTTTCCCTTCAACCCAACCATGTTTTAACGCCAACTTCCAACCGCGGCCATCTTTTCGCACCGCGATGTGAACATCCAATTCGGAATCTCGCAAATTGAGCGCCTGGCCATGCCCTTGAGATCCATAACCCACCACCACAATCCGTTTTCCTTTGAGCCATTTTAGATCGGCATCTTCGTCGTGGTAAACCTTGGCCTTAAGACCCGTTGGTGTCCCTCCCGATTTTCCGTTCGGCAAAAAATCCGGCTTTTTTGTCTGTGACTTCGTTTCTGTTTTGCTCATGATAACACCTTCTCCAATTCGGCAACTGAGATTCCTTTTGCGCCTCTCGCCATCGCCACAATGCCCGTTCGGCACATTTCTTTTATGCCGAATGGTCGAAGCATCCGTGTAAGGGCTTCTATTTTTTCTTCATCGCCGGTCATTTCAACAATAATTGAATCAACCGCCACGTCAACAATCTTCGCTCGAAAAATATCGCATATTTGAATCAACTCACTTCTAGAATTTTTATCCGCCGCAACTTTTATCAAGGCCAGATCTCGTTCCACATGAGGAGTGTCCTGATAATCCGCCACCTTGATGACATCAATGAGTTTGTTGAGTTGTTTTTCAACCTGCTCCAAGACGCGGTTGTCGCCTTTGACCACAATGGTCATGCGCGACACATTGGAATCTTCGGTTGTTCCCACCGATAAGGAGTCAATATTGTAGCCACGAGCCGAAAATAGCCCCGAAATACGCGCCAACACTCCAAACTTATTTTCCACCAAGAGTGAAATGGTGTGTTTCATATCTGTGTTTTCCATGGTTGTCTCCTTAAGCCATATCCACAATGATTTCGTCCAACCCGGCTCCCGCGGGAACCATCGGGAACACTTTTTCTTCAGGTGAAATCATCGCTTCAATGAGAAAAGGCCCCTTGGACGCCATCGCTTCTTTGATGGCTCCCTCCACCTCTTGATTTTTAAAGATGCGAACCCCTTTGACCCCGTAGGCCTCCACGAACTTAATGAAATCCGGAAGGTAATGAATGGAGCCGGCTTCAGGATAACCATCCTTTTTATTGTCCGCGCCATGAGTGGTTAAGTTCGATGCGGAGAAACGCTCCTTATAAAAAAGCTCCTGCCACTGTCGCACCATTCCCAAGAAATAGTTATTGATCACAATAATGATCACCTTCGCTTTCTCATGAACAATCGTTGCCAACTCTGACATGGTCATTTGGAAAGACCCGTCCCCATCAATACAAACCACCACTTTATCGGGATTGGCGAACCGCGCTCCAATGGCCGCGGGGAAACCAAAACCCATGGTGCCAAGCCCCCCCGACGTGAGGAATTGTTTCGGAGACTTGCTCGCGTACCATTGCATGGCCCACATCTGATGTTGCCCCACGCCTGTGGCCACAATCGCCTCTCCCTTGGTCAAACGATGGAGCTCTTGAATAAGAAACTGCGGCTGAAGAACAGGTGAATTGGGTTTAAACGCCAGCGGATGTTTATCTTCCCATTCTTGTATTTGTTTTCGCCAAGCGGCATGTTTCGCGGATTTAATTTTTTCGGCAATCACTTTCACCACCGACTTCACGTCCCCGACCAAAGGCACATCCACCGGAACCGTTTTTCCGATATTGGCAGGATCGATATCGATATGAATCTTCTTGGACTGTTTGGAGAAACTGGTCAAATTGCCAGTCACGCGGTCGTCAAACCGCGCCCCACAAGAAACCAACACATCACAATTTTGCATCGCTATATTGGCTGAATACTTTCCATGCATCCCCAAAACCCCCACATAATTGGGATGATCAAAGGGAAACGCGCCGTTGGCCATGAGTGTATGAACCACAGGAATATCGGCTCGATCGGAAAGTTTAATGAGCTCTTGAGTCGCGCCTGAAAGCATCGCGCCACCTCCGACATACAACAGAGGCTTCTCAGAATTTTCCAACAACTCGATGGCCTTTTGAATTTGTTTCGGGTGCCCTTCCATTTTCGGCTTGTAGGATCTCAACCGGACGGTTTCAGGCCATTCAAAGGGCGTTTTGGCCCGCTGAACGTCCACTGGAATATCGATATGCACAGGACCTGGCCGACCGCTGCGGGCAATATAAAAGGCTTCCCGAATCACCCGAGCCAAATCCCGAACGTCTTTGACCATAAAATTATGTTTTGTCACAGGCCGCATTACGCCGGTGGCATCGGCTTCTTGGAAAGCGTCGTTGCCAATGAGGTGCGTGGCCACTTGACCGGTCAAGGCCACGACTGGGATGGAATCCATGTTAGCGGTGGCCAACCCCGTCACTAGATTTGTGGCTCCGGGGCCCGAAGTGGCAATACACACTCCGACGCGACCTGTCGAGCGCGCATAGCCATCGGCCATATGAGCAGCGCCTTGTTCATGGCGGGTTAAAACCAGATTAAGTTTGGATCCATAAAAAGCATCAAACAGAGGCAAACAAGCGCCTCCGGGGATGCCAAAAATATGGGTCACGCCTTCTTTGACAAGTCCTTCGACAACAATTTGCGCTCCGGAGAGCAGAGGCGTTGTTGATTCTGGTTGGGTTTTATCTGCGGTTTTTTTTGCACTGTCTTTCATGGTATTCATGTTTATCCTTTTTTCTTTAAACCATCCCCCGAATTGCCTTTTGTAGAGGGTCCTGGGTTTCCGCCTCAAATCGGCGAAAAGATGGCTCAGAGTTATTTCAGCACCGCGCCCTCATGTGCTTCAGACACAGAGCGCGAATATCGTCCTAAAAATCCTTTGTTGCTCTTGGGTTCAGGGGCTTGCCAACGCGTTTGACGAATCTTAAGTTCCATCTCCGTCAAACGCACGCTGATGGTTCGGCCGATCGTGTTGATTTCAATGGGATCCCCCGTCCGCAAAACGGCCAAAGGCCCTGGCACTGCCGCCTCGGGTGAAACCAAACTTACAAATAATCCGGTCGGCGTTTCAGGCAATCGTCCATCCGTTATCAGAGGCATCGTTTTGTTCAGCCCGCGACTTTCCAACAGCGCCGGTAAAATTCGTAATTTTCTCAAGCCCGGCCCCCCTTTGGGTCCTTGAAGTCGAACCACAATGGCGAAAGCCTTTTTAATTTTCCCTTCCATGACCGCACGCACCGCGTCAATTTCGCTGTCGAAAACAGCGGCGGTACCATGAAAATTCACCAAGACCGGATATACCTGATTCAGCAAAAAGACCGCCCCTCGTGGGGCCAAATTCCCGCGTAAGACAGCCAAACCGCTTTGTTTGGCGTAAGGACGATTGCCCAAAATCACATGCGTGTCTTTAATGGAAGCTGATCGTGCCAATTCAGAAGCCCCTTTGCCAGCCACTGTGGTGGCGGGAGCCACTTGGTCCTTCAAAGCGTGCATAATGGCCCACACCCCTCCTGCTCTGTCCAAATCTTCGATCCGATGGGGTTCTTTTAACCCCACACCGCTCAATCGGCAAATATGGGGTGTCTCGCACGCAATCTTATCGAACATATCAATGGGCAAACTCACCCCCGCCTCATGAGCCAAGGCCATCAAATGAACAGCCACATCAATGGACCCACCCAAAGCCGCATTGAGCCTCACGGCGTTCACAAACGAATTGGCCGATAACACACGTTTGGCCGAAAAACCTGATTGAATCAACGAAACAATCCTTTTTCCCGACGCAGTGGCCAACTCATGTCTTTCCGGAGATAGGGCTGGAGCCGTCGACATGCCCGGCAGACAAAGACCCAACACCTCCAGAATCAAATCCATGGTATGAGTGGAAGGTTCATCCAGTTTTTTTAAACATTCATTAAAAAATCGTTCTTGCGCGGCATTCCCATGTTTAATGCCAAACAGGGCCTCCGAAAGCCCCGAGTAAGGATCTCCTGCATGATTTTTCTTTGCAGGGGAATTGGCCTCCATTTGCGCGGCCTGAATTTTTGGGGCTCCGGAAGTCACAATCACCGCGGGCAAATTTAAACGCGCGGCCGCCATAGCCATTCCCACCAAGGTTTTGTGAGAATCTCCGACCAAAACCAATCCATCCAAAGCTTCTTGCTTGGACCAACTTTCAATGAAGTCCGCCAACTGGTCCCGCCAAGCAAAACTGTAGCTCTCCGCATGACCTCGCGCCATTTGATCGGGAGATCGCACGGTGTCCCACCGAACGGCAATGCCACCCGAGATTTCCACTCCCAGGGTCACCGCATTTCCCAGTTCTTTGGCATCCGGACGTTCTGAAAAAATCTGGGTGGACACTGTCACCACCCCCACCAAGGGTTTGGATAATGATTCCGGTGAAACACCCGCAGCCTGCAAATAAGTCCGGAGCAAAGCCCCTTCTGGTTTGAGACGAATACCTCCACTCATTGATGAGCGATTCTCATTTTGCATGGTCGATGGAGCTCCTTTTTCTATCTTTAAAGAGTTTATATTCAACCGCATCCACAAGGGCTTGCCATGAGGCCTCAATCACGTTTTCTGAAACTCCCACAGTTCCCCACTCCGACTTGGAATCTTTCGAGTTGATGAAAACCCGCACCCGCGCACTCGTCCCCGCTTGGGCATTGATGACCCGAACTTTAAAATCCATCAAGGACATTTCACGCACAATGGGGTAAAAATCTTCAAGAGCCCGACGCAAAGCTTTATCAAGAGCGTCCACGGGACCCGTCCCTTCTGCGACGGTGTGCTTGGCTTTCCCATTTACGCTGATTTTTAGCGTGGCCTCGGCCACCATCTGCCCATTGTGAGTTTCTTTTTCAACTGTTACGCGAAATCCATCCAATTGAAAAAACCGAGGTTTTTTCCCAAGAGCTTCCTCAACCAACAGAACAAAGGACCCCTCTGCTCCTTCATATTGATAGCCTTTGTGTTCTTTTTGTTTGACCAATTGAAGTATTTTGCTTACAGCGTCTGAGTCTTTATCAAAATTAAGCTTCAGTTCGGCGACTTTCGCCAAAACATTTGCCTTCCCGGATAACTCCGAAATCAAAATTCGACGCCGATTCCCCACCTTCGCCGGATCGATATGCTCATAACTGGCTGAACGCGCCACCGCTGAGGCATGAACGCCCCCTTTGTGGGCAAAGGCCGAATTACCGACATAGGGCATATTATCTTGAGGAACAACATTTGCCAATTCATCCACAGTTCGAGCCGCTTCCGACAGAAAAAGAAGTTGGGAATCGCTGATACAATCGATCCCCATTTTCAATTTGAGGTTCGCGATTATCGAACTCAAATTGGCATTGCCGCACCTCTCTCCATACCCATTGAGTGTTCCCTGAACCAAATCAACTCCGGCTTGGACGGCCACCAAAGAATTCGCCACCGCGCAATGGGAGTCGTTGTGCACATGAATACCCAAAGATACTTTTGGAAAATGCCGCCGAACTTCGCGAACGGTTTGGGCGATGTCTTCGGGTAAACACCCGCCATTCGTATCACAAAGCGTCACATTATCGGCTCCTGCATCAATGGCTGCTTTAAGCGTTTGCAACGCATAGGAAGGATTCGCCCGATACCCATCAAAAAAATGTTCAGCATCATAAATGACTTCTTTCTTCTTTGATTTCAAAAATGAAACCGTGTCAGATATGATTTCCAAATTTTCAGGCAAGGAAGCTCTCAAGGCATGAACAACATGGCTGTCCCAACTTTTCCCAAACACACAGACAGCTGGCGTGTGAGCTGAAACAAGGCGTGCGATGTTGTCATCCGAGGCAGCCGTTCGCCCTTTCCGGCGCGTGCTGGAAAAAGCCACCAATTTGGCATTTTTGAGCTTTAATTCTTTTTTTGCCCGAGAAAAGAAAAGTTCATCTTTGGGGTTTGATCCCGGCCAACCTCCCTCAATGTAGTGAATTCCCAAACGGTCAAGAATTTCGGCCACTTTCAATTTGTCATCGACAGAAATAGAAATCCCTTCACCCTGTGTTCCGTCTCTCAGGGTGGTATCAAAAAGCTTTACGGTTGATGTACTCGAAGGAAGGCTCCGAGTTTGAGGTCGGCGCCTGTTAGCGCGCTTGGTCATGAGCGAGTTTTCTCAAGTCCAAACGCTTTGTGAAGAATTTTAACCGCGCGGGGTCCTTCGGCTTGTTTTATGACGCAAGCCACTTTGATTTCGGACGTGGAAATCATTTCAATATTGATGTTGTTGTCAGCCAGTGCTGAGAACATTTTGGCGGCCACGCCAGGATGGCTTCGCATTCCAACCCCAACGATGGAAACCTTGGCGACGCTATCGTCACTGACAATCATGCCGGCCCCCAATCTTTTCTTAACCGATTGGAGAATAACCATTGCGCGCTTTAGGTCAGGGCGGGGAATGGTGAAAGAAATATCATTCATCCCGTCTTCAGCGGAAGACTGGATGATCATGTCCACATTGATATTATCGTCGGCGAGAGCCCCAAATATCTTTGCCGCCACGCCTGGTTGATCAGGCACACCTGTGATTGAAAGTTTGGCTTCATTTCCATCAAATGCAATTCCTGAAACGACGGGGGCTTCCATCGAGGGTCTAGATTTGGTGATCATGGTGCCGATTTTATTTTCGAGACTGGACTTCACGTGTATATCAACTCCAAATTTTTTTGCGACTTCTATTGAACGGGCCTGCATGACCTGCGATCCAGAGCCAGCGAGTTCAAGCATCTCATCATAGGAAATTTGTTCAATTTTTTGTGCGTCTGGCACGATCCGAGGGTCTGTGGTGTAGACCCCCAAAACGTCGGTGTAGATCTCACACACATCACTTTTGAGAGCCGCCGCCAACGCAACGGCGGTCAAATCCGAGCCACCTCGCCCCAAGGTTGTAATGTCATCTTGCGCGTTGAGTCCTTGAAAACCCGCGACTACCACGACTTTTCCCGCCCGAAGCTCTTTTGAGAGTTTAACAGGACGGATGGAGGTGATGCGCGCCTTGGTGTGCACATTGTCCGCTTTGATACCCGCTTGAGGGCCCGTCAGAGAGATGGCTTGAACGCCCAATTCCTTGATGGCCATACACAACAATGCGATAGAAACTTGTTCGCCAGTCGCCAATAACATATCCAATTCTCGACCATCGGGTTCGGAGGTGATGGCTTGGGCTTTATCAATTAAATCATCGGTCATATCTCCCGGAGCGGACACGACAACGACAACCCGATTCCCTTTTTTACTTGTCTCAACCACACGCTGAGCCGCGCGCTTGAGTCGTTCGGTATCTTTTACCGACGTGCCACCAAATTTCATCACCACTATTTTCCGCTTCATTGCACCCGAGCTCCCCTTTTATCGATTTCCAACTGCATTGTTTTACAAGTAACTCCCGCTCTCAAAAACGCCCATTTCATGGCCTGAGCCACTCTGCGACTGTCCTTTGGTTTCACGAAACTCAACATCGTGGGTCCGGCGCCAGATAAAATAACCCCCTTGGCCCCGGCCGACAGGGCAGCCTTTTTCACCTGAAAAAACCCCGGTATCAGTTTCGCCCGGTAAGGTTCATGCCAGCGGTCGTTAAGAATTTCTGCCAACAAATCCTCCTGGCCACCAAAAGCCAAAGGTAGCAACGCCACGGCTGAAAGATTCCAAACGGCATCCTTCAATGAAATATTTTTGGGCAAAATTTTTCGCGCTTTTTTGGTTGAAAGCTCAAAGGTTGGGATCGCCACCACCGTTTTTAATTTGGGAATGGGCAAGGCCGCGCTGACCACTCTTGTTCCATACACTCCAGAAGCTTGGACTCCTCCCAAAAACGCTGAAACGACATTGTCGGGATGACCTTCCAGTTCAGTCGCAAATTGAAGGATCTCCTGAGGTTTAAAAACATCTCCCAACAGACGATTGGCTGCCAACAAAGCCGACAAATAGGCGGCGGAACTTGAACCCAAGCCACGCGCCAATGGAATTCGGTTCACACACACCACATCCAGGCGTGGTAAATTCTTTTTGGCTTTTCTAAAGAGCCATGCCATTGTCTGATAAATGACATTCCGCTCATCGGTGGGAAGTGAATTTTCACCTTCCCCCACCACCCGAACCAGGGGAGAACCTTTTTTTTGATCAATCAGTCGAACATGCAATTCATTGCGATAATCAAGCGCAAGGCCCAGGACGTCAAAACCTGGGCCTATATTGCCGCTGGAGGCGGGAACTGAGACGGAAACGATCCGATTCAAAATTTAAACAGGAGAGGCGACCGGTTGGGCCTTGTCTAAAATTTTTTGTGCATCGGCCGACATTCTCATGGAACAGAATTTGGGCCCACACATCGAACAAAACCGCGCGTCTTTATAACCTTCTTCGGGCAATGTGGAATCATGTTTGGCTCTTGCCGCTTCCGGATCGAGCGCCAAAGCGAATTGTTGATTCCAATCAAACGAAAACCGAGCGCGCGACAACGCGTCATCACGGTCTCGAGCGCCGGGGCGTCCCCGAGCAATATCTGAAGCGTGCGCGGCGATTTTGTAGGCGATACAGCCCTGCCTGACATCTTCTTTGTTGGGAAGAGACAAATGTTCCGCCGGAGTTACATAACAAAGGAGGGCGGCCCCTGACCAACCCATCACAGCCGCACCAATGGCGGAGGTGATGTGGTCATATCCCGGAGCAATATCCGTCACCAAAGGCCCCAACGTATAAAACGGCGCTTCATGGCAAAGCTTCTGTTGCAATTCCGCATTCATCTTGATCAAGTGGAGCGGCACATGGCCCGGACCTTCAATCATGGTTTGCACACCATGTTTCCAAGCGCGCTCGGTCAACTCACCCAAAGTACGGAGCTCTGCAAACTGCGCTTCATCATTCGCGTCATGCAAACATCCCGGCCGCAGTCCGTCCCCCAGAGAAAAACTGACATCGTATTTTTTAAAAATTTCACAAATCTCATCGAAGTGTGTGTACAGAGGGTTTTCTTTGTTATGCGCGGCCATCCATTTGGCAAGAATCGAGCCCCCACGTGAAACAATACCCGTGATCCGATTTGAAGTGGATGGGATGTAATCCTTAAGAGTTCCCGCGTGAATGGTTTGATAATCCGTTCCTTGTTTGGCTTGTTTTTCGATCTCATCCAACAAGATTTCAGGGGTCATTTCTTCGAGTTTTTCACAGCGCAACAGAGCCCCGTAAATGGGCACGGTTCCCAAAGGAACGGGACTATTTTCAATCATGGCCGCCCGAATTTTGTCCAGGTCACCACCGGTGGAGAGGTCCATCACCGTATCGGCTCCAAAATGGACCGCGTGATGAAGTTTTTCAAGCTCACCATCAATATCTGAGGTGGTAGAGGAGTTGCCGATATTGGCGTTAATTTTGCAATTGAAATTCATTCCAATGATCATGGGGTCCAAACGATGCTTCAAATGGTTGATATTGGCTGGGATTATGGCCCGTCCTCTCGCCACTTCATCTCGCACATATTCAGCAGACACTTTTTCCTTCTCAGCAACACGGATCATCTCGGGAGTGATCTCGCCAGCACGAGCGCGCTCCATCTGAGTAATCAAAGCCATACTTTATCCTCCAGTTTATCTTTAAATTCCCTCGCCAATTTTTCCGGGTGATCGGAATCAAAAAAGGCCCGCACCACCGCCACAGTCTTTCCACCCGCCGCTAAAACCTGATCAATATTTTTTTCATTGACCCCTCCAATCACCACAAAGGGAATCCGAATAGCGGCTTTATACAAACCAATGAGATTAAGGCCGACCGCATTATACCCTGGCTTGGTCGGCGTCGACCAAATGGGCCCGCAGCTTACATAGTCGGCGCCTTGCTTCTGAGCGGATAAGGCCTCGGGCAAGGAATGGGTGGACATCCCAATAATTTTTCGATGGCCCAACATTTCTCTCGCGAACTCCAAAGGCAAATCTTCATGCCCCAAATGCAACCCATCCGCATCGGTGGCCAATGCAATCTCCGGACGATTGTTGACGATAAAAAGCGCCCCTGCTTTGTGGCACTTTTGCTTTATTTCTTTGCCCAAAGCGACCAAAGCTCGATCGGCGAGCTGACGGCTTCGCAATTGTACCGCATCCACTCCCCCGGCCAGGAGTTTTTCAATTTTCTCAAGCAAGTTGGGTGTATGAGCCGGTTCCGGGGTCACCGCATAAAGCCGGACATCGCTAAAATTTAATTTTCTATAGAAGTTATCTGTCATAGCCGTTTTAAAATTCTTTTTTCCTCTTGGTAAAGACGGTAACGTATGTGTTTAAATGAACGGGCTGAAGAAGGAGAAAAAACCTTGCTGTATTCTTCTAAAACGCGTGCGGCTTCTTGCGCTCTGTGCAAATTCGATGTCACCACTTCTTCCAAGGTGGACCGAGACCCTTCCTTAATGACCCGCCCTGCATCCGAAACACTGTCGCGGGCTTTCACCAAATCTTTATACGCCGTCCTGGTCAAATAATGAAGCCGATGTCTTAAATGTCGCAATCGTTTATAAAGTTTCGTGTCGTCCCATACAAAACGGGCCGTGTCTTCAACCACGCGAATTCCTTCTCGCGCCCGATTGAGATTGGCGTCGAGGAGTCGAGAAACAGGGTCACTGGCCATAACGCTGGGCGATGAGTCTAATAATTTCGCTGGTTGAACGCCCCTTAACCAAAGGAATTCGGACCACCTTTTTAGCCACATCACTTCCAACAATCTCGCTGGCCTTCCAATCGCCACCTTTGATCAAGACATCCGGTTTAACCCATTGAATCAGTCGCTCAGGGGTATCCTCTTTGAAAATGACCACATAATCGATGGGCTCAAAACCGGCAAGCAACAGGGCCCGATCCTGTTCTGTAATAATGGGACGCTTCGGACCTTTAATTCGCCGAACGGAGGAATCGGAGTTGAGCCCCAAAACCAACACATCGCCCTTCTTTTTACATTCCAAAAAAATTTTTAAATGCCCGGCATGGATCAAATCAAAGCAACCGTTGGTAAAAACAATGGTTCTTTTTTTCCTGCGCTCTTGGGCCAAACGCCGCCCCAATTGCGCCCAGGTGCAGATTTTTTTTTGAATTAAACTTTTAATGGGTTTAAAACCATGGCTTCTTCAACAAGGCCGCATAAGATGTGTCCGGCCGTGATATGACATTGTTGAATGTGCGACGTTATTTTGGAAGGGGCGCAAAAACAATAATCACATTCCGCTTTTAACTGCCCTCCTGTTTCACCCGTAAATCCCACTGTCACTGCGCCCTGTTTTCTGGCCGCTTGAATGGCCTTGATCACATTTTTTGAATTCCCGCTGGTGGAAATTCCGATGACCACATCTCCAACATCCACCAGGGCTTCCACTTGCCTGGAAAAAACGTCGTCATATGAATAATCATTTCCAATCGCGGTGAGAGCGGAGGTGTCGGTGGTTAACGCCAAAGCCGGAAGAGCAGGACGCGACCGATTCGCATAACTGCCGACCATTTCGGCCGCCAGGTGCTGCGCATCCGCGGCGGACCCGCCATTTCCGAATAAAACCATCTTATGCCCCTGGGAATAGGCCTTTATCAACACAGAAGCCAGACTGTCCAGCAAGTCGACTTGCTGCGACATCTTTGAGAGAACAGCGCTGGCTTCCGCGATGGTCCCCAAGATGGATTCTTTATGGTTTGCGGTTGCCATTGGTTTGACTCATGAATTTTTCAATGAAATTTGTGGCGAAGGTCCCACTTCGAAAGGCCGGATGGGCCATCACTTTTTGGTGAAAAGGAACGGTCGTTTTGACGCCCTCCACCTGAAACTCTTTTAAGGCCCGTTCCATGCGAGAGATAGCGGCCTGCCGCCCTCTCGTCGACCCAACAATCAGTTTCCCCAGTAAGCTGTCATAATGGGTGGGAACGGTGTATCCCGCGTAGACATGCGTGTCGACACGGACCCCAGGGCCGCCGGGTAAAACGAGTCCGGAAATTTTTCCGGGGGAGGGAGCGAAATTGCGATCGGGATCTTCCGCATTAATACGGCATTCAATGGCGTGTCCCAAAATTTTGACGTCGTTTTTATCGTACCCCAACTTCTCTCCGGCCGCCAAGCGAATTTGTTCTTTAATGAGATCAATTCCCGTTACGATCTCAGTGATCGGGTGCTCAACTTGAATGCGCGTGTTCATCTCCAAGAAATAAAACTCTTTTTTTCCATCATAGAGAAATTCAATGGTCCCCACTGTGACATACTTGACCGCACGGGTGGCCCGCCGCGCTGCTTTGCCAAGTTTCTTCCGCACACTCTCACTGACAACAGGGGACGGTGATTCCTCGACCAATTTTTGATGTCGCCTTTGAATGGTGCAATCTCTCTCCGGATAGCTGACCACATTCCCAAATATATCTCCGGCCACCTGAACTTCGATATGACGCGGGGATTCCAAAAACTTCTCCAGGTAAACCCCGGCCTCTTTAAACGATTTTTTGGCCTCGGATTGCGCCGCAAAAATGGCGTCTTTGAGCTGAGATTCTTCATGAACAATTCTCATCCCCTTTCCACCGCCGCCGGCGCGCGCTTTGACCATAATCGGATAACCGATCTTTTTGGCCAACTTGAGTAAATTGGGGTCTTCGGGATCAACAGGCCCGTCGGACCCCGGCAAAACAGGCACAGCATAATTTTGAACAAGTCGCCGGGCCTCGAGTTTGTCTCCCATACTCATAATGGAAGCCGCCGTTGGACCGATAAATTTAATTTTGCAGGATTCGCACACTTCAGCGAAATGCGCATTTTCAGAAAGGAAACCATACCCGGGATGAATGGCATCGGCCCCAGTAATTTCAGCGGCGGAGATAATGGCGGGAATATTTAGATAACTATCAGCGGCGGCGGCGGGGCCAATACAAACCGATTCGTCCGCCAGCTTCACATGAAGAGATTCACGGTCCACCTCGGAATGAACGGCCACAGTTAAAATACCCATTTCTCGGCAGGCCCGAATCACCCGAACGGCGATTTCGCCGCGGTTCGCGATCAAAACTTTTTTAAACATGGGCCTCTATTGAAAACAAGGGTTGGCCGTATTCAACCGGTTGGCCATCTTCGACCAAAATTTCTTTTATTTCTCCCGCGATAAAACTCACCACATCGGTGGGAATTTTCATGCACTCAACCACGCCCAAAGGATCCCCGGGTTTGATATTGTTCCCCACCAAAACCAAAGGAGGACGCCCTTTCCCCGATGACCTTCGGAATGTTCCGACGATAGGAGATTTAACCAAAATGCGCTCAGGAGTCGTTTCAGGAGTGTCCTGAGGAACTGGGGACTCCGGTGAGATGGCAATCGATTTTTCTTCCCCACCCCGACGAAAGGCGATTTTGACATCGCCTTCTTTCCAAACCATTTCCATGAGGCCATGTCTTTTGGCCACTTGCAATAGCTCTTGAAGTTTGGAAACAGTGGAGGAGTTCATACGCGCTCAACGTATTCATGCGTTCGGGTATCCACTTTAATCACATCACCTTCGTTAATGAAAAGTGGCACATGAATTTCGATCCCGGTTTCAAGCGTGGCAGGTTTGGTGGTATTGGATACCGTGTTTCCTCTCACGCCGGGGACAGTCTCTTTGACCTTCAGTTGAACCGAGGCAGGCAACTCGATATTAAGGAATTCTCCATCCAAATAAAGCGCTTGGACTTCCATGTTGTCCTGAAGAAATCCCGCCGCATCCCCCAACTGTTCTTTGGATATTTCCAAATCCTCATAAGTCTCAGAATCAACAAAGTGATATTTATCGCCATCGATATAAGAGAAGGTTTTTTTGCGGCGGGTGGCTTCAACGTCTCGGAAGGATTCACCCGATTTGAAGGTTCGCTCAATGATGTCGCCGGTTCTCATGTTTTTCAGTTTGAGCCGCATGACAGCCCCCCCTTTTCCCGGTTTGTGATGTTGAAACCAAACCACTTGCCATATGCGACCATCCCATTCAAAGACAGTTCCGTTTTTAAATTCGCTTGTAGAAATCATAGATCTTCTTGGTCTTACTCCTTGGTGAATTGAGAATCGGTTTTCTGGGGAGGATTGAACAGCCGTTTTACTTTGTTAAAATTTCCGACCCTGTTTTTGTGATCAATAAGGTATCTTCAATTCTAACGCCAAATTTCCCGGGCAAATATATTCCGGGTTCGACGGTCACAACCATTCCTTCTTCAAGTCTGTCCTTTGCGTCAGGGCCAATTCGCGGGTGTTCATGAATATCGATTCCCACGCCATGTCCTGTACTGTGAACAAATGTTTTTCCGTACCCTGCTTCCTCTATCACACGCCGACAAACTTGGTCCACAGACCCGGCCGTTACGCCCGGTTTCAAGTGCCGAATCCCTTGCTTTTGCGATGTGTTAACGATGTTAAATACCTTCGTAAAAGCGGCGGGCATCCTACCTAACGGAAATGTTCGGGTCAAGTCAGAGCGATAGCCCTCCCAGGTGGCTCCGATGTCGCAAATAACCGGTTCTCCGTTTTTTAAACGGTCATTGGAGGTGATGTGATGCGGAAAAGCTCCATTTTTGCCCCCGGCAATAATCAAATCAAAGGCGATCCCATCCCCTTTGATGTTAAAAAAATGAGCCAAGTCTGCCGCCACCTGTTTCTCTCGAATTCCCGGTTTGAGCCGCCTTCTAACGAATTCGGCCCCCAACGCAGCCAAATGATTGGCGGCACGTAATCGTTTCAGCTCAAATACATCCTTTATCGCGCGGAGTTGGGTGACCAAACCCGCCTCAGAAACAAACCCCATTTTTTCAAGAGATTGACCAAAGGAGAAGGGCAGTTGATGCGGGTCAAAGCCGATCCGTTTGAGTCTGTTCTTCGATATAACTTTCTTGAGTTCCTCGAAAAATTTTCCTTGTAAACAATGAAACCCACGGGTACTGGCTTTCCCCTGCTCAAAAAGCAAATTGGGTAAAAATAACCAGGCCTCCTTAAGCCCAATAAGCGCGTAGTAACCTTCCGTTTTATAGTCCGTGAAATAATAAAGATCGGACAGATGGGTGAGCAAGAAACCATCCAACTTTTTATCTTTTAGAATCTCTCTAAAGGCAGACATTCGGCGATTGAGATAGACGAACTTGGATAGCGGCTTCTTCATTAAAAACTCCTTTTGGATAAAACGACTTTCTGAACCGTCACTTCTCCCATTTTTCTGGGAAGAACAAAACGAACGCTTCCGGCCACATTCTTTTTATCTCTCATCAGGGCCGACCAGAAATATTTTTTTTGTTCGGGCGTGAGGGTGGGAAAATGAATAGGCAATCCAGCCAATTGGAGAACTCGAATCAACCGGCTTTGTTCCGCGTTGGACCAAAGCCCCGCCTCCAGCGCCAAACGACCGGCTCGGACCATTCCAATGGATATGGCTTCCCCATGAGTGAGCGTATGAAATCCGGTTGCGGCTTCAAGGGCATGTCCAACGGTGTGGCCAAAGTTGAGAATTTCGCGGCCGCCTTTGAGAGGGGTTTCACGCTCATCTCCACTGACCACTCTTGCTTTGATTTGGGCTGAAACATACAAAGCCTTCTCAATGTCTGATCGAGACCACGTGGACAAGTTCGAATTGGAGAATAGTTTTTTCTCCAACCAATCAAAAAAGGCTCGGTTTTTAATCACCCCATACTTGATCACTTCGGCAAACCCGGTTCGCCACTCTCGCTCGGGAAGAGTTTGCAAGAGAGTCGAGTCCACCCACACCAATTGGGGTTGCCAAAACGCGCCCACCAAATTTTTTCCCTCTGGAACATCCACCCCCGTTTTCCCTCCAATCGACGCATCCACCATGCCGAGCAAAGTTGAGGGAATCGAAACGAAAGGAACACCCCGCATATAGGTGGCTGCCAAAAATCCTGCCATATCGGTGATGACGCCTCCCCCCAGACCCACGATCACGGATTTACGATCGAGACCGGCGCCAAATCCTTCTTTATAGAGCAATCCCATGGTCTCCAGGTTTTTAACCTGCTCCCCATTTGGCAAGGCCACCGTTCTTCCGGAATGCGCCACCTTTTTTAAAAGCGATTCGAGCCGATGGACATGACCCGCCTTGAGAACCGCCCGAGAGCTAACAATCAACACTCTGGGCCGATGAGGGAAAAGTCGAGAAAAGACCGCCGGCAAATCACGAAGCGGTCCGAAACGAATATCGTAAGACCGTTTATCCAGTTGAACGCGAATGCAATTCATGAGAGAGGTGGGAGCATGCCTATTATTTTATCGGCCAACAACTCTGGGGTTGAGTTCTCAACTTCAATATTAAAGGGAGCTTGTGAGTAAACTTTTTCCCGTTCGGCCATTAACTTTCGAATGGATTCCAACGGATTCGCAGGATCGATCAATGGACGAGATTTTAAGTTCCCGGCTCTTTTAAGGACAGTTTCAGGCAAAATTTTGAGCCATACCACATGGCCATGAGAAGCAAGAACTTGCATGTTGAGAGGGTTTAATGGCACGCCTCCTCCAGTGGAAATGACAGATTTGTCGAAATGGCTGACCTTGGCAACCATTTGCTTTTCGATGTCTCGAAACGCCGCTTCGCCGCGAGTTCGAATGAGTTCCGCAATGGTAAGGCCTTGCTCTCGCAGAATCCGTTCATCGGTATCCACATGCGTCCAGCCTAATTTTTTGGCCAGAGCTGATCCGATGCGCGATTTTCCCGAACACATAAATCCAATCAACACCACATTCATCGGAATTATTCAATCGATTCGTCGCCCCGGCAATCTTCTGGCCGGGGCCCAGGTTTTCGTAAAGGGGAGAACCTGGACCCCGGCCAAGAGGCGTGCCGAGGCGACGAATCTGAAAATGTCACATTCTTTAATTCGTTCGTATTAATACCCATCCACATAGTCCTGATAGCGTTTAAAGTTGTCTCGGATTTCGCGTAGCGAGTCGCCGCCAAACTTGGTCACAAAGGCTTGCGCCAAAGTAATGGCTGTCACCGATTCTCCAATAATGGCCGCGGCTGCCACAGGGGCCACATCGGAACGGACGATTTCAGCCCGCAGCGCTTCTTTGGTTTTTAAATGCACGGAATGGAGAGGTTTGCGCAAACTCGCCAAGGGCTTGATGGCGGCACGGATCACCAAAGGTTCGCCGTTGGTCATGCCGCCCTCCACTCCTCCCGCATTGTTTGATTTTCGATAAAATCCTCTCCCTTTCTCATAGAAAATTTCATCATGAACATCAGACCCCTTGGCGCGGCCCAACTCAAAACCCTGTCCGAATTCAACTGCTTTATGAGCCTGAATGGACATCAATGCTTGCGCCAGCATTCCATCCAATTTCAGATCCCATTGAACATGGGACCCCAATCCCACTGGAAGTCCTGTGGCGCAAACTTGATAAATGCCGCCCAAAGTGTCTCCCATTTTTTTGGCCTGTGAAATGGCGTCCATCATTTTTTGCGTGGCCTCAGGATCTGGGCAATGAACGGGGGATTCTTTTGCTTTTCGATAAATTTCCTCTGGATCCCCACTCAAAATCTTCATTTTGACGGGCCCAATCTCCGTGACCCAAGAATAAACATTGATTCCAAATTCTCTCAGGAATTTCTGACAAATGGCCCCCACCGCCGTTCGGGCCGCGGTTTCTCTCGCGCTGGCCCGTTCCAAAATATCACGGGTGTCATATCGATTAAATTTAATCGCGCCAACCAAATCGGCATGGCCAGGCCGGGGGCGCACCAAGGCAAACTTTTCATCATAATCGGCCTCACGGACCGACATAATCTTCTCCCAATTGGCCCAATCTTTGTTTTCAACAATTAAGGTAATGGGAGAACCCAAAGTTTGGCCGTGTCTCACACCAGAGACAAATTGAACCGCATCGCTTTCAATATATTGTTGCCGCTCCCCGCGACCGAAGGTGTGTTGTCGACGTTTCAGTTGGACATTCACGTCCTCTTCAGTGAGAGGAACTCCTGCTGGAATTCCTTCCAAAACTGCCGTTAAGTGCCGTCCATGAGATTCACCTGAAGTGACATATCGAATGGTCATATACGTTTATCCTTTGTTAGTTTCCAGCAATGGTCATGCTGGGAATATAAAAACTGGGCGCGCCGATGGACCCCAGCCAGGTGAGGTCCGGGCCCACAGCCGACACCTCTTTTAACATAGCGGGAACCGTTCCGGCGATCGTGACCCCTCTGACCGCCTTTTTAGGACGACCGCGTTCATATAAGAAACCCGACGCTCCAAGTGAAAACTCTCCCGTGATGGGATCGGCCATATGAAGACCCATAACTTCTTTGAGCAAAAAAACCTGCGCCTCAGCGCCCAGCATTTGCTCAACCGATGTGATTCCTGGCTTCATATAAAAATTGGTCGCAGCGGGCCTTGGCAATGCGCCCAGGGATTCTTTCATCCCATGACCGTTCGACTCACGTCCCTCAACCGAGGCGGTTCTTAAATCATAGAAATAATCCTCCAACATTCCGTCAACCACCATGGATTGACATTGATGGGGAGTTCCTTCATCGTCGATCAGTCCACTGGCCACGCCAGAGAGAAGAGTCGGATCGTCCACCAACCCAATCAATGGAGAGGCAACCGTCTGACCTTTTAAGCCGGCCCAAAAGGATCGCTTTCTCTGGACCCCCTCGGCCGATAAGGCTTGGGTCACCAACCCCAGCAATTGCGTCCCGACCCGCGGATGAACGACCACCGCGTATTTCCCAGATGAAATCGGTTTCCCTCCCAATGACTGAACGGCGTGTTCAGCGGTCGCCAGTGCCAATTCTTCAAAAGAAATATCACCGGGATACCGAGAAGCCTTAAAATCCCACGCGACCTCTGTCCCCGATTGGTCTTGAGCCAATATTTCGGCTGTAAAAGAGGCCATCGATTGCCCCTCCACCAGCGTTTGACAATGCGACCCGCGAAGACCTTTGAGCCGGTTTCGCTCGTTCCAATGAAACTTGATGACTTTTTTGATACGAGAATCGAGAGCCAACACTTTTTTCTCCAATTGAGAAAAAATGGTGGGGATGTTTGCTGAAATAGACAAAGGCTCACGCCACTCAGGCCAAGAGGGGGGTTGGGTCAATCGACAAAAATGGCGATGGCCATCGGCGGGAGTGGCTCTGGCCACCTCAAGGCATTGTTGTTTCTTCTCCTCCCACTTGGAGGAGGCGTCAAGATCTCCACCCACCGTTGTGATCATTCCCTGATGTCCCTTTTCAAGAACCCGAAGGCAAACGCCTTCGCTGATCGAAACTTCGTTGAGAGAGGGTTTCCCATCCGACCAAGCCAGCGATTTTGTTTCGGATTCAACATAATAAACTTCATGGTCAATGTCCGAAGAGGAAGGAATTTTCGAGAAAATATTTTCAATTTTCTCTTTAATTTCATTCGTTGATTTCAAGGCCGCTTTTTTTCCAATTTGAGTTTTTTTGATTCAATTTGAAAATTACTATTCCCAATCGGATTTTTGGGGTCGAGCCGTAAGAGCACTTGGGCTGCTTGCCGCGCCAACTCTTTCTCCCCCATACGGCTATAGGCATGCACCATCAACTCCCTGGCTGCAATGTTATTGGGACTGTCTTGCACCAGTTGACGGCAACGAACAATCACCTGTGAATATCTTTTTTCAGAAAAATCTTTTCTGGCAATGGTTAAAATTTGGTTCGCGATTTGGGGTTGGATTGGCATGGGCACAATTAATTTCTCCAAACCGGAAAAAAGAGAAATCCCCCCCAGAAGAATCAATAACACCGCCACCCGTCGACCTGAAAACAAGGCCAATTCATCACTAAAAACCACGTTGCGCATCCAAGCATTCAATTTAAAAATGAGTCTTTTTTGGAAAATGTACCCCCACGCGACAATCAACAAAAGAAGACCGAGGGTGATTTTAAGGGTAACCATTGCGTTGCATGATAAGAAATTCGCAAACATATCCCCATCTTGTCACCAGAATGTCTCATATGTCGATTAACCTTCGGACATATGAAAAAAAGAATAAAACCCATGGAAACTCAATCCATTCGCTGTTATGAAAAGCACATGTTCCTTCGGTTTTTACTCCGCCAAATATTTCTCTTCACTGTTATTTACGTCTCTGGTCTTGGATTTTTGTTTGCGGGCCAACCTGCCTTCCTTATATTCAATGAAGGCATTGAGATCAGTCAAGAAGCGAACCGTTTGGAAATGTCCGGATTTAAAATTCGCGCACAAATTCCGCCGCGAATCCTCATTGTGGACGTTCCAGATCTTTCCAAAGCGAGTGCTTTGACGGGCGCCCAATCCATCTATTCAAGTGTCATTCCGCTCTCCGTATTAGAACCGATGGGAAATGTGGCGGTGGCGGCCGGAATTCAATGGAACAGAAAACAAGTTAAAGCCACAAAGGCCTTCGGGAAAAATATGGGGGCGATGCGGGTATTGATGGCCCAAAAATCCCTTCCCGCGCCACAAAACCTCCAATTAATTTCAAAGGAATCGAATGGCATTCAACTCACCTGGCAAGCCGTTGATGGAGCTCTTTATTATGAAGTGGAAGCCTCCTTCGACGAAGCTTTCACCCAAAAATTTTGTTTCACGCGAGCCCCCTCTCCGCAGGCCCTTTTGCCGACCTTTGAGGGGTCTGACAACAGAAACATTTTTGTCAGGGTGAGGGGGGTTGACTCAATCCCAACTGATGAGAAGGAGCCTGAAACAATCTACGGAAATTGGGGACGGGGAGGCCCTCTCCAAATAAATGGAAAAACGGCAGAGCCCAACTTGACTGCGCCTACACTCACCTCTCCCATTCCAAATTTTCTTTCAGAGGGATTCACATTGATTCTTGAATGGAGTGCCTTGGGAGATCAACCCAGCCGAGTTCAAGTTTCAAAGTCACGCGACTTTTCAAGCCCTGTTTACGACACGTTCGCTTCAGTCGCGGAATATGCCATTCCTTCGCCTGGGTTCCGTGAGGGAGAAGAATTATTTTGGAGGGTCAAGACGTGGGGACCACAAAGCAGCGGATGGTCTGAAATTCGAAAGATAAAAATTGGGTCGCCCCGCCACAAAGAGACCGACATGATGGTAAACCCGGAGGCGCCGCGATGATTCGACGAACCGCTCTCCTACTGTTTTCTGTTCTCGTCGGCTTCACTCGAATTTCATTCGCGACACTCACCGCCTATGGGCTGGACAAATCCAACTATACCAGCGACTTTATGATGGGCAATGTGGTTGTAACCGTCATTTTCCCCGAATCCAATGGTTCCCTTGATCCCAACACCGAAAATTGGAGTGAAGAAAGAAAAACTCAAGCCCTCAGCCAAATCATATCGGGACTGGATTGGTGGACACAGCAAAATTCCCGGTCTCCCTTGAGTTTTACGGTGGTGAGTCAAACGGTTTCTGTTCCCTATGAACCGATCACACGTCCCTATTACGATGAAGCGCTCTGGATTCCAAGCATCATGTCGACCTTGGGATATTCCGGCAGTCGCTTCACCACCACCCGACAATTCGCCAATGCTCAAAGAAACGCCTATGGCGCGGATTGGGCTTTCACCATTTTTGTTGTCGACAGCCTCAATGACACCAATGGCAAATTCGCGGATGGCTTTTTCGCTTATGCCTATTTGGGTGGCCCCTTTATGGTTATGACCTATGACAACAATGGCTATGGCATCAATAATATGGCCGTTGTGGCCGCTCATGAGGCCGGCCACATTTTTCACGCGCTGGACCAATATGCGGGGGCCAGTGGTCCCAGCGATTACAGCACGGGATACTTTTCAACCATCAACGGCAATCACGCTTACTCCAGCATCGCCAATGAACCCAATTCAATTATGCGTGGCGGCATTCGGTGGGGATTGGACAAATGGGCCAAAGAGTCCATCGGTTGGAGAGATGCCAACGGGAATGGATATGACGACATCATGGATCAAAGCCCTCGAACAGAGCTAACTCCATCGGGTTCGCAATTGGGGGGGGCTGGTTTTTCAGGCCAGGCGTCTGTGGTTATTCTTCCCAGACAGGGCAATGCGCAAGGATACGGCCTCACCTTGGACACCATTTCGAAAGTCGAATATCGCATGAATAATGGCAGTTGGGTCACAACCAATGCTTCCGACGGTTTATTTGACAGTGCCACCGAAAACTTCAACATTGTTATATCCGCCTCCAATCAGAGCATCCAAAACGTCACGGCAAAAGACGTCGAATTGAGAGTCACCACTTCCTTTTCACTGCGGTCTGGAACACCCAGCACCCGATCAGGCGGATCACAAACCAATTTAGATTTGGCCCACGCCTATCCCAATCCATTTAAACCCAATTCCAATTTGGGCCACTCCTCTGTCACCTTCACCGATTTGTCTCCTGGATCAAAAGTCCAAATCTTTACCATCGCCGGCGAACCAGTCTTTAGTAAGGAAACTGCATCTGGGGCCTTCAGTCTCGTTTGGGATGCCAAAAACGAGGATGGAGAACCCGTCGCATCGGGGATCTATTATTACCTGATCTCTGATACAGCAGGCCACAAAAAGGATGGAAAAATCGCAGTGATTCGATAGATGCCCGCCCCCCTCCATAGGTTGAAGGGCCCTCACAATCTCCGAGGTGCCTTAAGAAATGACACTTCTTTCTCGAAAGTTTCTCTCGTCTACCTTTCAACAGTCACCGTTCTGTCACGGCTTACCGATAGGTTTTGGATATGAAAAAGATGATCCGAACCACATCAACGATGTTAGTCGCGGCCGCTGGGATGATGACTTTGGTCCCCTCTCTGTTTGCCACCGGTACATCGGCCTCTCAATTTTTGAAGTTGGGAGCAGGAGCGCGCTCCTCCGCCATGGGAAATGCTTACAGCGCTGTTTCAAATGATGTGACCGCGACCTATTGGAACCCCGCCGGATTGGCTCAACTGGAAACTCCAGAAATTGGGGTCATGCAAAACACCCATTTGGTGGACACCCAATATCAATACCTGGCCGGCGTTATGCCCACCCCCCACGGGGTTATGGGCCTTTCCCTCTCGCGCCTTGATTATGGGACTCTTGATCGCTATTCAAATGCTGACGTTAAAGAAGGAAGTTTTGACGCCAACTCCATGGCCGCCAATATTTCGCTGGGCCGCCAACTCAATGACTCGTGGATGTTGGGAGCCACCGTCAAATACATCTCCGAAACACTGGAATCGGAAAAAGCCTCCGGTTTTGCCTTCGACTTGGGCGCCCTCTATAAATTTAATGACATGAACCTGAGCGCCGTCATTCAACACATCGGTCCCAAAATGAAAATGGTCCAAGAATCGGCTCCTCTTCCGATGACAATTCGCTTCGGCGCTTCACGCAAAGTACTCCAAGATAAATTGCTTTTGGCTTTGGATTTTTCAAAACCAAATGACGCCAATATCTCAATTCATGGAGGAGTCGAATATCAGGTGGTTGGTTTGTTGGCCCTCCGCGGTGGTTATGTTCTGACACCTGGCCAATCCACTGATTTGGGTGGATTGACCAACCTCAACGCGGGTTTAGGGATATCATTCAACCGGTTTAATTTAGATTATTCGGTCTCTCCCTTTGGAGATTTGGGCATCTCTCACCGCGTTTCGATCGGCTACAAGTTCAATTCCATCCAACAATAACTCCTCTTCATGTGAAGACCAACGAAAGGACACTTTCCGACGATATTCCCTGAAAATTAATCCCTCCTTAAAGCGCCCTTAACCTGGGGCCGTTACCATTCTGTTACATGAATAACAGAAAGGCCCTAACATTCCTCGCGTTGATTGCGATTTCCCTTGGTTGGTCGGGAAAGGCTCTTACTCCTTTGTTTGCCCAGGGGCTTGGCTCTTCGGCGGGCATCAACTTGATGAATGATGTCGACGCGCGGGCCACCTCCTTGGCAGGAGCCTTGGGAGCGGATAAAGATAATGTGGGCGCCTCCGCCTATAATCCGGCCTCCCTCGCCACACTGGAGGCGAATGAGATGTCCCTCCAATATGGCCAGGGACTTACGGATGATAGCTTTAGCCAGGTGACTTCGGGTTTTCCATTGAAGTGGGGAACCATCGGTAGCTCCTTGTATTATTACAACGGCGGCGAGTTTGATTTGTTTGATGGAAGCCAACGTCGTAACGTGACGGCGCAGTCAGATTATCTCCTCACCATGGCGTTCGCCAAGAACGAAGGCGAGTGGGATTGGGGGCTGTCGGCAAAATACTTTCGTTCGGAGCTCATTGAAACCAGTCAAGCCAGTACGCTGGCGTTTGACTTTGGTTTGGCTCGAGACCTCACGAAAAATCTTCGCCTGGCAACGAGCCTTCAAAATATTGGCCATGGCTTGACCTACGATGAAACAACGGTCGATCTGCCTCGTATTGGCCGCGTAAGCGCTGCCTATTCACCCACCAACTCTGATTCCTCCCTTTTTCTGTTCGACGTCCCCTTCCACATGAACGAAGGCCAATTTGAATGGCGTATGGGGTTTGAAACCATGTTGGGAGGTCTGCAAGCCAGGGTGGGTTATCAATATGGATTGGATCAATTGGGTGGCTTTACCGTGGGAGCGGGACTTCCCATTGGGAAAGCCATGATCGATTACAACTTCAGCCTCATCCAACATTTGGACAACGCCCAGAGAGTGAGCGTGACGTATCGATTTGGGGCTCCAAAATCAGAACAGGAAAAATGGAGTCTGAAAATATATGAACGAGAGGCTGAGGAGCGCATCAACCAAATGCTCCGTTCCAAAAAAATCCAAGATGAATTGGAGAAAAATCAGCGAGGGCATTTATGGCGCTAAATAGAATCCTTCTACCTCGGCCGTTTACACTGGGTTCTCTGCTATTCCTATCTTCCTTATTATTAGGTGTTGGCCGCGCCCAAGCCAATTCGATAACCATCACCAATTCCATCCCGGTTAACGGCAGTATCTCCAACCAAAATATTCCCATCATAGAAGGACGAGTCCAATTGCAGGCCTCGATTCAAGACGTTGAGGTGCGGGTTTATGACAAAGGGATTCGTGTAAATCCCTCCGCTCCCATCTCCATCGATGCGAATGGGAACTGGAGTTTTCAATTCAATCAGTCCGTCGCTGATGGGGCCCATATCATTGACGCGAAATTGTTTTTAATTTCCGGCGGCCTCCAGTTGGCCCAATCGAACCAGGTTATTTTTGGAATTGACACCCAACGACCGGCTTCACCGCAAATACTGACTCCCGTTAACAATGCCGTTTTGTGGAGCAACACGCCGTCAATTACCGGAACAGGAGAACCGAATGCCACGGTCGAGATCATGGAAGGAAGCCAAGTGTTGGGCCGAACAACCGTTGGATCGAATTCAAATTGGGCGCTGCCGATCACAGCGGGATTGACGGAGGGCATCCATCAAATCCAAGCCCAACAAATTGATCAAGCGGGCAATGTGAGCCTGGCGTCAGTCTCAGTAACGATTACTGTCGATTCTTTGCCCCCTCAAATTAACACACCAACAAATTTAACCCTTACAAAGGTTCCTTTGGCTGCGGTCGGAGGAACACGGGGTCTCTCTCAGAATCCCGCTGGCCAGACTCTCCGCCTTTATATTAATGGAGTAGAGAGAACCGACGCATACCAGGTTGACGCTTCCCGTAATTGGACTTTCACTTTGGCGGACCCGGTTGCAATTGACGGTATTTATTCCATTCAAGTTAAACGATTTGTCGGCGAAACCGAAATTTTTCACTCCAACAGGGTTACGTTCACTCTTGATACCACGCCGCCGGCCCCGCCCATCATCATTTATCCAACCAATAATGAGGCATTGATTAATCGAACACCGCTCTTTCAAGGAACCGCTGAATCCGGTTCATCCATCGAGATCTATTTAGATGGTCAATTTCTTGGTTTGACGCAAACCACTGTCGCGGGCAATTGGGAGTTTCAGGTTTCAAATTCAATCTCCAAAGGGGCGCACACGCTTACCGCTTTTGCGATGGACGCGGCGGGCAATCGAAGCCTTAGCTCGCTCCCCACAAATTTCAGCATTACCAATAGCGCTCCCATTGCCAATCCGGACGCGATCATTACACCGGAGGATGTTTCCGCAGACATTGACGTATTGAGCAACGACACCGACGCTGATGGCGACCCCCTCATGCTACAAAGCGTGGCGCAACCCGCCTGGGGACAAGCCGTCATCAACGCCGGACGGGTTAGGTTCACACCTGCCCCCAATCATAACGGAAACGATTCATTTCGCTACACAGTGTCAGATGGAAACGGGGGCACAGGTTCAGGCCTGGTATCGATAACGATCACGCAGGTTAATGACAACCCGGTCGCCGTTAATGACACCGCATCTTGCCTTGCCGGAAATACGATCGACATCCCGGTGCTGGTGAACGATTCCGATGTCGACAATGATCCTCTGACCATTCAGAGTGTGACCAGACCGTCCAAAGGAACCACTTCGATTGTGAATGGACAGGTCCGCTATAAGGCCAACGCCGGAACCTTCGGTGCCGACTCATTCATGTACGTAATCACTGACGGGCGTGGCGGATCTGCTTCAGCCACAGTGTTGATAACGATTGAGTCCTCCAATCGACCTCCTATCGCCATCGACGACACGGACTACTGCATCTTGGGGCAATCGATCGATATCGACGTATTGGCAAATGATTCAGATCCGGATGGAAACTTGCTTGCCATCGTCAATATCGAACAACCTCGCTTTGGATTAGTCGCGTTAATAAATGGAAAAATTCTTTATGAATCCAACGGCTCTCAGGCCATGCCTGCCACAGACACATTCTCCTATTCAATTTCAGATGGACAAGGCGGCACAGCGGCAGCCCAGGTGGAAGTGAGATACAACCGCCATCCCAAAGCAGTTAATGATTCCGTTGCAACCGATGAAGATGTGGCCGTGAACATCGCGGTTTTGGACAACGATTATGATCCTGACCTGGGCGATATCATTTTCATTTCGAACATGGGGCAGCCGATGAAAGGCACAGTGTCCCTTCCTCAAAATCGGGGCCCCATAACCTATACACCGAACCCCGATGCCAATGGAAATGACTCATTTTCTTACACCATTCAAGATGGGAAACGGGGCGAGGCCACAGCTCTTGCGTCGGTGACGATCAACCCCGTGAACGACTCTCCTCTCGCTCGAAACGACAATGCTGCGACAAACGAAGATGTCCCCGTGCGGATCGACGTGCTTCAAAACGACACGGATATCGATGGCGACACCCTCTCCATTCAAAACATTCTTCGTTCATTTGGGGGCACCCCCACAATTGTGAATGGCACGATCGAGTTTCAATCATGGGCCAATTTTAATGGATCGGCCAATTTTGATTATGAGGTCACCGATGGAAAAGGCGGGACCGCTCGCGCGCATGTGGTGGTCGCGGTCGCTCCAGTCAATGACAATCCCGTGGCCAATGATGATTGGGCCACAGTCAACGAGGACTCATCAATTAACATAGAGGTGCTGTTGAACGACCGCGATGAAATTGACGGAGATCCTGTCTCCCTTCAAAGCGTCGCCGCTCCGCTCAAAGGAACCGCTTCGATTAATGCAGGTAATATTCTTTACGTTCCCAACCCGAATGCCAATGGGAGGGACTCCTTCACCTACACCATTACAGATGGAAAGGGTGGGCAAGCCACAGCAACCCTCTTCGTCGATATATTCCCCGTATCGGACCCCCCGACGGCTGTGAATGATGCTGTGTCAACCAATGAAAACACGCCGGTAACCATTGACGTGCTAGCCAATGATTTCGACGTTGATGGCGACGCAGTCACGATTCAATTCGTGAACATCCCTCCCAGCAAAGGAACGGTTGAAATCGTTGAAGGAAAAATTCGCTACACACCACTTCCATATGCCAACGGAGCAGATTCGTTTCGTTACCTCATCGCAGATTTGCAAGGGTTCACCGCTTCGGCCCTGGTATCGGTGACCATAAATTCGGTCAACGATGCCCCTGTGGTCACGAACATTCCAGACCAAACGATTCAGGAAGGATCAAGCTTCGCCACCATTCAGTTGGACAATTATGTGTCTGACCCCGACAATACCGATGGGGAACTGGTATGGAGTTATACGGGAAACAACATCGTCACGGTGTCGATCAACGTTCTTTCGCATACTGCCACGATCCAAATTCCAGATGCGGAATGGAGCGGCCACGAAACCATCACTTTTACCGTTAAAGATCCAGGGAATCTCTCCGCTTCCGACTCCGCAGACTTCACTGTCACCGCCGTCAACGATGCCCCCGTGATCTCCAATATTCCCGACCAAACCATTCCGGAAGGTTCATCTTTCGCCACCATTAGGTTGGATGATTATGTTTCAGACGCAGACAACACCGATGCGGAGATGACTTGGAGTGTCAGTGGGAACAACAAACTCACCGTGTCGATTAACACACTTACCCGTGTCGCCACAATCCAAATTCCAGACCCAGTATGGAACGGCCGGGAAACCATCACTTTCACCGTCAAAGACCCGGGGAATCTCTCCGCTTCGGACGCCGCGACTTTTACCGTCACCGCGGTCAACGGTCCTCCTGTGATCGCGAATATTCCCGACCAAACCATTCCGGAAGGTTCATCTTTCGCCACCATTAGGTTGGATGATTATGTTTCAGACGCAGACAACACCGATGCGGAGATGACTTGGAGTGTCAGTGGGAACAACAACCTCACCGTGTCGATTAACACACTTACCCGTGTCGCCACAATCCAAATTCCAGACCCAGTATGGAACGGCCGGGAAACCATCACTTTCACCGTCAAAGACCCGGGGAATCTCTCCGCTTCGGACGCCGCGACTTTTACCGTCACCGCGGTCAACGGTCCTCCTGTGATCGCGAATATTCCCGACCAAACCATTCAAGAAGGATTCTCTTTCGCCGCTATTCAATTGGATGACTATGTGTCTGACGCAGACAACGCCGACGCTGAGATGGCCTGGAGCTACAGTGGAAACGATAAGCTCACCGTGTCGATCGATCTTCTCACGCGCGTGGCGACAATCTCCCTGCCCAATGCGAATTGGAACGGACAAGAGACCATCACATTTACGGTGAAAGACCCGGGCAATCTCTCCGCCTCCGATTCATCGGTTTTCAACGTGACCGCCGTGAACGACGCCCCCATCGTCAGTGATATTCCGGACCAAACGGTCTTGGAAGGCGGCGCGTTTGCCTCTATCAATCTGGATCAATATGTGTCTGACGCAGACAACACAGACTCGGAACTTGTTTGGAGCTACAGCGGGAATTCCAATCTGTCTGTGACGATCACAAACCGCAACGCCACCATCGCAATCCCAAACCCGGAATGGAGCGGCCGGGAAACCATCACTTTCAAAGCCACCGATTCCGGGGGTCTCTCCTCGTCGAATGCGGCGACATTCAATGTCACGGCAGTCAATGATCCTCCGACCGCTGACGCCGGCCCCGATCAATCGGTGTTTGAAGGCGCTATGGTTCAGTTGAACGGATCCGGATCGGATCCCGACGCGGGCGATTCATTGCGTTATGAATGGGCGAAAATCTCTGGGCCCTCCATTTCGATCTCGAATGCGACCGTGGCGAACCCATCCTTCACAGCACCCTTTGTGATGCCCAACACAACAGCATCCTTATTATTCCGGCTGACGGTGACAGATCAGGAAGGGGCGCAAGCAATCGATGAAGTGGTTATTCAGGTGAACGACTTTACGCAAAACAGCAAGCCTGTGGTTTTGATTTCAAATAACTGCCTGGATTCGACCAAAAACTGCGTGGAATTCGCAACGGGTCTAAATTTGCGCGGCACCGTCACCGATGATGGGTGGCCCAATCCGCCGGCCGCTACCATCGCGCAATGGAGTCAGGTCGGCGGTTCACCTGGCATCGTGACGTTTAACCCCAACGACAATGCCGATACGACGGCGACCTTTTCCTCTGCGGGGGTGTACAAAGTCCGATTGACCGCGGATGATTCCGACGCCGCCGCTTTTGATGAAAGCGATGTAATTGTCCATTATCGTCCCGTTGTCGGCGCAATGGCGGATCAGGTTGTCAATAGGGCGATAGGCGCTGTCCTCAATGGAACAGCGACCGATGACGGCCTTCCCCTCCCTCTAACTTTTAATTGGAGCAAGATGAGCGGCCCCGGGAGCGTTACGTTCACGCCCAGTGATCAACCGGGCACAACCGCTCAATTCTCTGCAACCGGGATCTACGTGCTTCGCTTGACCGTTTCCGACGGCCATTTGTCTTCAAGCGCCGATGTGACGGTTCAAGCTCATTCAGCCCCCCTGGTCAATGCAGGCCCCGATCGCACATTGGAGCGCCCGAGGCGCCTGACACCGCCCTTGCAAGGCGTTGTGTCGGATGACGGCATTCCCGGCGCGCTCAGCTCTATCTGGACTCAGGTGAGCGGGCCAGGCGAAGTACGGTTTAACACTCCGCAGATGACTGAAACAAATGTCAACTTCTCCGCCGCAGGCACTTATGTATTGCGTTTAACGGCGAATGATGGCCAGTTCTCGGCGTCCGACGACATGGAAGTCATCGTCACCGATTTTAATCAAACGCCTTGCATCGACAATCCCGCCGGAAGCGCGAGCTCGAATCCTGTGACATTCAACGTTCTGAATGGAAGGATGCTTGGTTTAGGAAAAGGTTTGGCCATGGTCTCAGGCTGGGACAATACAGAATTCGAGGAAGCACTGGCCGACGCCTACTTGATTAAAAGTTTTAACGGGGAAACGCTCTTCCCGATCGGGGAAAATCTGTCTTCGGTCGCGATGGGCAGATCGCCCAATCGGCGTTTCTATGTGGTCGTGAAATCGCCTTCAAACAATCCGAACGAACACGAAGTCCAGCTTGAGGATCTCTCCAACCAGATCTCTTATCTGGCAAACGATGCGACCATGAATTCACTGAACGAACAAATCATAGCCGCAGGAGTGAATAACGACGGCCTCACCTATCTATTGATTCGCCGCACTGCCACCTCGCAAAAAGACCTGGTTCGAATCTATAAACCTTCAAACGGCACACTTAATCGTCACTTGCCCGACGTGGAGCTCCCGACCGCCGAAAACACCTTGCTCGAAGTGCGGGAGGATAGAATTTACATTTTGCGAGCGTCGCCGTTGGGGTCCCAATCGCAGCTAACAATCCATCGATATCTCATTGCGGGAGAGTCCTTATACGCGATGCCGGATCTTGTGATCCATCAAGAGCCGAGCTCCACTCTCCATATCGCACCTGATTCTCATCTCCTCACGTTTGCGGATGGAGGAAATTTTTTTCCGGGAGCCGACGACGCGAAATATCCGGTTGTTGACTTATTAACAGGATCGATTAAGACGCAAATTATCGGCCCTTCCACTGTGTGGGGAAATACCGATTGGCTTGGACTGGTTGTCACCGGACAATTCGAATCTTCTTCCGGCGAAAATTACCACGTCTTAATTCACTCTGGGCATGGGATAAATGTTTTGTCCGCTCAGCCCATGATGAATCTCCACGATATTGAAAACAGACGCGGATATACGATCGATCTTGTACCTTACCTCAAGGAAAACAATTTGATCAACGGAGACTGGATAAGTGTTCCTGGAGCAGTCGTCCAAGATAACGGCGTGTCGATGATGTTAAGAGAATGGATGATGGAAGCCGGGCCGTTAAATGACGATCGTCTCGTTTCACTTTGCCTTCCAGGGCTTTTGGATCATTTCCCACTTCTCGATGCAGGACCAGATCTGCATGTAACGATTCCGGCGACCGTGCAATTAAACGGATCCATTAATTCGCCCTCCGGGTGGACCATTCGGTGGAGCGTTCATGAGGGATCAAACGTAAATATTTTAGATGCGGACAAAATCAATGCTCAGGCGGTCATCAGCCAAGTCGGCACATCGACTTTAAGACTCACCGCAACCAAGGGAAGTTTAATGGCTTATGACGACATGCAAATTGTGGCTTCTGATGGACCAATTACAAACTCTCCACCAATCGCCAATGACGATGTGGCCCAGACCGATATCGCCACACCCATCGACATTGACGTATTGGCCAACGACACCGATCCAAACGGCAACATCACCATCGACAAGAATTCTTTGGTGTTGGTGTCGGCTCCCAGCAACGGAACCGCATCCATCGTCAACGGCAAGATTCGATTCTCCCCAACTGCAACGACCGGTCAATTCACTTTCACTTACCACGTATCCGACATTTTGGGAGCTCAATCGAATGTCGCCAACGTCACCGTGGTGGTGACCGAAGTCGGTGGGAACCGGCCGCCCGTCGCCAATGACGATGTGGCGCAGACCGATATTGCCTCTCCGATTGACATCGACGTGTTGGCCAACGACTCAGATCCCAACGGCAACATCACCATCGACAAGAATTCTTTGGTGCTGGTGTCGAATCCCAGCAACGGAACCGCATCCATCGTCAACGGCAAGATTCGATTCTCCCCAACTACAACGACCGGTCAATTCACATTTACTTATCGCGTTTCAGATATTCTGGGCGCCCAATCCAACGTTGCCAATGTGACGGTGGTGGTCACCACCGTGGGCGGCAATCTTCCGCCCGTGGCCAATGACGATGTGGCGCAGACCGATGTGGCCACGCCCATCGACATCGATGTGTTGGCGAATGACACTGATCCCAACGGCAACATCACGATCGACAAGAACAGCTTGGTGTTGGTTTCTGGTCCCGCCAACGGCAGCGCTTCGGTGGTCAATGGCAAGATTCGGTTCACTCCAACTGCCACGACTGGCCAATTCACTTTCACGTATCGCGTCTCCG
>JAJVIP010000004.1 GCA_022072025.1 Elusimicrobiota bacterium | reverse complement strand
AGGCGAAAAGCCGGGTGCCACTTTATGTGCTCAGTAAAAGAATTATGTGAACAGTCCTCGTTCATGGCTGTTCGTTTCTTCGACTTCTCCGTCGATCTAAAATGCCCTAGGGAAACTCGCCACATAACATCTAGACCTCCACCAAATCAAACTCGGTTCTCATGTCCATCAACGAATGGGCGATGCCGACGACTCTGGCGTCAAAAGATTGGGCAATTGGTCGGGGCGATGAAATATCCAGCGTCACACGGTCGCCCAATTCCATCTCCGGCATGAACCGAGCCGTCAACGTCGCTCTCCGCTTGGGCAAGTGGTAGCGGCTGAAATAACGTTTGGCCATCACTGTCGCCAAGTCTGCGTCAGTTTGAAGCACAAGGTTCCCGCCGCCAACCGACAAAGATCGAACGCCGAATTTCGCAATACTCGTCGGCGAGGCTTCGCCTTCGGTCGATGAATCCACTTCCTTAACGAAAGAACCAAACGTGGACCGAATCTTGTTGTAAATCCGGTCCCAACCCGGGGTGGCGTTCGCCACTTTTTCCACATTTGAATCATCAAGAACGAGAACGGGTATTGATGGAATCGTTTTGTTGCGAAAGAAAAACGCTCCGTCACCATCCAAGCCAATTTCGAAATCAGCGATCTTGGCGAGTTCCTTGATTACATCCAGAACCGACTGCGTCCCGAAATTCGCCATCGACACGAGGACGCTTCGTGTCTTGAAGTTGATGAGGCTTTCCCGTTGGATGGGGGCATTCGCCCCCGCAGTGCTGAACAGCGTAATGAAGATCAGCTTTTCTGTTCGGACACTGAAATTGTTGAAGGCGTACTCATCAGTCTGAATGGAATCCCCGGGGCCCAACGCTTGGTAATAACTGAACCCCGATGGCGACGATGCCACCGCCGCCGTGAACCGTTGAATCTGTCCGTCGTTGGCGACGAATGTGCCTTTCCAAGTGTCCCAAGAAACCATGCCGGATCCGGCATCGATAACATTTGACGCGGCCAAAGCCGGAAGGAACAACCGCTTAGCCGAGACCAGGTCCGGATCTTCGGTGGCGGTGATTTGGATTTTGAATTTGATGTAGCGTGGGAAAGTCACGTTGGTGAAGGTGCCAATGGCACCACCATTACTGATCGATTGCTCAGGCGTGTAACCAATACCGTCAGCGCTCCACGAAAAGAAATACTGGAAGGCGGAAACCACGCCTTGAATCTCAGAGAAAAACGCTCCCAACGTGGTTATCAAAGAGAAGCTCGTGAGTCCGGCAAGATGGACACCGTAATCAACAATCTTTTCCCAAGTGCCGACCGGCAATGCCGCCGTAGAACCGTTGTATCGCAGGAAGTCGAGCTGAAAGCTCGTTTGGGTGAAGGCGAGGGCGTGCAGATAGACGCCAACCGAGGCTCCGGCGGGCGCGGTTCCTAAAGCGCCTGACGCCGTCGAAACACCATCCACAAACAACTGCCAGGTGTTCGTCGACATATTCATCTGCAAACGGAGATTTCGGAAATTCGTGAGATCAGCCGCATACGGCCCAAACGTGGTTCCGCCGGATTGCACCCGGACTTGGTTGGTGCTTTGGATGAGGATCTGCGCTCCTTTGGAGTTCGACAGCGCGAACGAACCGATCTCAATCTGGCCATTGATTTGCGTGACCTTGATTCGAACTGACACGCAACGCGAAAGTCCGCTCCCATCTTCTTTCAGATTTTCAATCCTGTAAAAGCTCGTGGGTGCGCTAACCGAGAGAATCCCGTTGGCCACGGAGCGCGTGACACCTGCGCCATCGTTCAGATCCTCCAGCCAAGGATCGCTCACCCCTTCGCCAACTTTTTCCTTTTCTTCTTCAGGGAGGAACAAACCTTCGTATTGAGATGTCCACAAAGGTGTAATGGCATCAGGCACTCGAATAAAATTGAGACGCGAATGCGTCCCGCCCTGCCATTTGGATTTCGTGTCGAAGGCGTTGATGGTGAGGAGACCATCGTTCTGTGGGGGCGATTCCTCCGCCGCAACTTTCGCCTGGCGCAACTCGTACAAATTGAAGTCGCCTTGAAGCGTATGGAGAATTTCTCGCTCAACCGGAGGATCGAACACCACAGGCTCAACAACGCCGACCGGCACCTGCGGCACGGTCGCCAGAAGATCGGTCACCACTTGGTGGATCTCTTGATCCCGCTTCCAGACGACATAATCCGCCCGTACTTCTTGGCCGGGGCCCGGCTGAGCAGAGATAAATGTGACCTTGCCCGGCTGGAGCGGATCGTTGAGATTAGAAATGGAATATCGAAGCCCGGGCCGGAGTGCCTCGCCGCCCACGCGGATCTCTTTAATTGTTCCGACGGGATATTGGGAGGTCAAGAACTCCGAGGTGACTCCGTCACCGACACCCAATAATTCGTTCGTGATTGAGATGCCCGCCGCTTCCCCGGACTGAGTGCGAAGCAAGGCATCGATGCTTTCAACGTCGAGTTGCACCGTCGGCGTTGATGAATCTTCGTTCACATCCTCGATCACACCGGTGAAGGCGGAGAAAGACTCATCGACTCCATTTACACTCAAGCCAAGCGTGATACGAATTTGGGATCGGTAAACCAGAAATCCAGAAAAACGGGACGACGTACCATCCCAATGTCTTTCGGAATTGTCGACTTCGATACGGATGTTCGACGCTTTAAATTCATTCAGCGCGTCCGTGTCCAGTTTCCATGACAACCGATCCAGCCGCACTACTTCCGTGGTGACGTCGATGGGCGTTGACTCCCAACCGAGTCCCGTGGCCAACCGCCGGAAGAGTTCAATTTTTCGAACCGGATAGATGAGGCTCGATTTCTGGATGGCTTTGTAGTCCGCCGATACAGATTTCACACCGCCTCCCGCGCAAACCGGTCTTGTTTGGAGAGAATGGACTTGACCAGCTCCGCGCCTTCGGCAGCGCCGGAACGTGTGGTCTCGGAGATACGCCGCATCAGCGTTCGAACTTGCTCGTCGCTCGCCCCTTGAACAGTGATTGTGTTGTTTTGGGTTACAGTGACGTTTACATTGCCGCCGAAATTTCCCAATCGATCCAAGGGAATCACCGCTTCCGGCCCGACCTCGCCAACTTGAGCGAACGTCGGCCGGCGGACAATGCCGCCTTCCGCTAGTTTGATTCCCTTAAAAGCGCCGCCTCCGATAGCTCCCACCGCTATAATCCCTCCAAGCGCGCCGAGTCCACCGGTGGATCCGCGTAAGATAGCGGCCTCAATCGCGATGCGCGTGAAGGTTTCGATGGCGGTTCGAAGAACAGATTTGAAAACAGAATCGAACACGGCTTGCATGTTCTTGCCTTCAAGAATCACATCAGCCATCGCGTCACCCACGGAATTGGCAAAGGTGCTGGCCACCGACTTCGCGCCCTCTTCGAGGGCCTTCATATCCTCGTCCAACGATTCGCGGGCTTCCTTGGACTTGAGTTTTGCGATCTCGACCGCGTTGATCCGCGCTTGAGTGAGCGCCTCTTCCGTCAAAATTCCTTTGGCCGCGATTTCATCCAACTGGCGAAGCCGCTGTTCTTTCTCCAACTCGATCATTTCGAGTTTGGCCTCTAGTTTTTCTCCTTCCAGTTCTAATCGTTCCGAATCCAATCGAGTAAGCGTGTCGTGGGCGTCCTGCGCGGCTTTCTTTTTTTCCTCGGCTTCCTTGCGCGATTCCTCGACGGATTTCTGAGTGATGCCGGTTTTTATTCGTTGCTCGTCTTGAGCGATTAACTGGCGTTCTTTCGAATATCGTTTGTCGATCTCGGCGGCTTGCTCGGCAGAAGTTTCTTCAATGGCGGCAAACTCGGCCGCGAACCGTTTGTGACGCTCCTGTGCTCCATCGAAGTTGAGAGTGAACACCTCTTTGATGAACTCGGCGAAATCTTTAACGTTGAGCCTCGCGTGAGCCGCCCAATTGGCGATTACGACTCCCAGTACCTCAAAGAATTGGGTGACCTTGGTGAGAGCGCCAAGCAGAAAATTAAACGCAGGTAGAACGCCGGCTCCAACCGTCTCCTTGAAATTGCCCAGTTCATTGCGCGAGATGGCCAGTTGTTTGGCGTAGCCTTCCTGCGTTTCCGCTGCGCCCAAAAATCGCTTGGACAATACGTCGACAACTTCCTGCGCGGTGTTGGCGCTTCCGATGAATGCGCCGAATTCGTTTTTCAGGGCGCGTAAACGGGTTGCGTCTCCCTGTAGGATGGGACTCAATAAATCAAGGATGCCGCCCAAATCACGGCCGGAAGCGGAGGCGAGCCCAAATGCGAGGCGCGTCGCCTGCATTGCTTGTCCCACGTCGCCGGTGATCCGGACCAACCGACCCATCGCCTCGAAGGTTTGTGTGTCGGAGAATTGAGTGAACGCCTGTTGCTGGTTGGCAAAAGCGAGGATCGCTTCTTTTGACTGCTGGAAGGAGCCGCCCGTGGCATCCACGGCAAACGCCAACCTTCGAAGCGCTTCCTCTTCTTCAAGCGCCGCCTCGGCGGATGATTTAAAGAAGGCCGTCAGTCCCGCGACGGAGGCGATACCAAGGAGGCTTGAAGCCAACTGGCTCGTCGCGTCCTTTACAGATTCGATGGACTGCTTAGTTTCTTTTCCGCCGGCGGATATTTTTTTGAGGCCGGTATCGATCCGGTTTGACGAGTCAAAGATTTCTTTGGCGAAGCGATCAGAATTTTTCGCCGCATCCACCATCATCTGGGAAAGTTTCTGGATCGTTGGCGAGGCTTGGTCGATGGCCTCGAACTGAATTTGAAGGCCGGGCATTGGTTTAGCCCTCCTTCGTTATTTCCGGCGGCTCGAGCGAAAAATTAACGATTTCAATGAAGAGGCCGGCGGCAAGTTCATGATGCGCGAGAATATGATCAACGCACACCGCGTTCTCATCGTCTTGATAGGCCAGTTTCGGAGAGGCAACACCGGACAATAGAACCCGCTTCATGCGCGGCAGAGTGGGGTTCGCGATCAAGTCTTTAATCCGGCCTGACAGGGCGTCCTTGTCTCGCCGGGCCAGAGCCCACAAATCCTCATTCTCATCGGCCAAAAGAAGGAGCGGGGCCCTGCGAATTCGAAAATTCGCTTCGCAAACGCGAACCGTTTTCTCTTTTTTCAGCCTGTTTTTTAGTTCCTCGACGGTAATCGGTTCCATGTTGTCCTATTAATAGGATGGAACCGCGTTGGTCAGGATCGCCTGAAGGCTGTATCCGGCCGCGATGCTGTAGTGGGCCTCGAAGGTGACCGCCGCCCCCAAAAGGTCATCCAAGTTGCCAAACGGAAAGGCGGTGTAGCGAGCTTCGGGGATCACGAATTCGAGTTGGTTTTTGAAGGCGTCCTCGATGATGTCGCCGGTCAAGATAATGTTCAGCGCGGCCAAACTCGCGTCCAAGAATTTCTGCCTCTGCGTTTCTGACTCAAAATAAATCTCAAACCCACCGTCGATGATGAATCGTCCGGGCGAGACAATATCTTTGACGTCTCGCGACTGATTGAGCGTGCGGAGAGCCGCTGAGGCGTTGTCGATATTCAGCGTCCAGTTTTTCACGTTGATGTCGGAGACGCCATCGATCTTGAAGTCCGTCTGAAAAAACATCAGCGGCTTTGGCGAACCGTAGCTGGGTGTGAACGCCGAGGCTGCTTCCTCGGTTTTGAACAACAGGTCAGCGTTCACCAATGCTTTTCCGTCAACCGCGCCAGACAACGCCAACTTCTTGATCACCGTGAGCGGGTAACGTTTCTTCGATAGCCCACGATCAACGAAGAACGTGAACGACGGCATGGCGATCCCGTTTAATCGGGAAAACGTGTGCCGATACACCGTCGGCGAGTTGGGCGCGTCTGGCTGAACCGTGGCCACCGACCCCAAACACCCGAAAAGCAGATCGCCCATCGTGGAGGCTTCGGCGTCGATGGTGGCAAGTGTTCCTGTTCCTTCTTTGATTCCTGGCGCGGACGGAAAACGGTCTTTGAATCCTCGGATCCGGTCGTCGGGGATAAGGACGGACGAATAATTCAGTTCGCTGTCCGCGCCCACCGCGAGAAATTTCGCGGGTGAGGCTTCCGCCACCCCTCGACTCACTTCCTTCTTGAATCCAAAACTTTTTCTCTCTGTTGCAAATGGCATATTGTTTCTCCTATTTTCTGGCGCTAGTCTCGACGGTGAAAACTAAAGCGGCCGCCGTCATATCAGCGTTCACCGATGCCACCAAGTTGTCCTCCGGCGGCTCCCACTCAATCGATCTCAATGTGCTGAAAAGAATCTGGCCGTTGGGTAACGCGAGTCCGCCCAAGTCCACGTTGTCGATCAAAAGTTCCGCGATCTTTTGAGTCCGAACGGTTTTCTCACGAATGATCTCTTCGTTCGGGGCGAACACGCCCACAAACACGATTCGGAAGTTGTAGACGATCCGGTACGTCTGCCCCGTCGTGATCCGCTCCAAAGTTGTCGTTGGAGCCGGTTTCACAAACACGGCGGGGACGTTGTCGCCCAACTGCTCCAGCGCCGGATAAAATTCCAATGCACCGACGGTTATGACCTTCAATCCCAAATCACCCGACAGGGTGTTGATGAGATCAACGATCCGGTCGGCGATGATCGTCTCGTGAAGTCGCGGAGCTGGCATCAGCCGCCCGCCTCGGCAATCGCTTCAAGAATCCGACCCGTGAAAATGAGTTGCGCCCTTGGTCCCGCCTCTTCGAGCGCGGGTGTCAGATACGGTTGCGCCCTGAATCCACGTTTCCTTATCGTTTCAGCGACGCCGTATCCCGCATGCTCATCTCCCAGCCGCCGGCGCGCCCACACTTTGAGCGCGTCGATATTGGGCCGCCATCCTTGCTCGCGGCCAAACTCCATCACCTTGGCGTAAGGAAGAGCCGATCCCACGGTTCCGATGATCCGGTCGCCTTCGACTGACACCGATTGGACAATGGAGGCTCGAAGGAGTCCGCGCCACACCGGCGCGTTTCGTTTCGCCAAGCTCTGAATGATGACGGCGGTGTCCCGCATACCTTTCAGAAACGCCAGCTTCATGCGGTTCGGAATGAGTTCCATAACCTTCAATACTTCCTCGCTCCCTTTGACCGTGACCCGAATCATGATTTCGTCTCCGAAAGTGCCACTTCCAAGTGATGACCAAAATAATTCTTGGACTCCGTCACCACATATCCTTCTCCGGTCGTTTCGTTCACCACTTCAAAATTCTCCTTGAGTCCATCTGAAGGCAGATCGTCGATGTTCACGAAGAGCCTTGCTCCTCGTTTGGGTGTCTGCCCCAATACATTCCGGTCGAGCGCCGTACTGGCCGGATTGAACCGCGCTTTCACATTTGTCGCGATCACCTGATGCTCGAACACAGGCTTCTTGGTTCCGGCGACGAAACTCTGCACCGGTTTTCTTATCGTGATCCTTGTCTTTGAGCAGCCGGTCGGGCAATTTTCTGCTCACGATGCAAAATCAATCCCAGCTCGCGTGCCCCACGCCTCCCAAGCGCGATCCAACTCGTCGTTAAGTTTCTTGAAGCTCCGGTTCTGCGAGAAATCGCCAATGCTTTCGGAATCAACCAATGCACCGTTCTTCGCCGAGAGCGCGGTTTTCGCGACGATCAAAGTCGCGACCTTTTCTATTAAGGGTGGGACTTTGTTGTAGCCCGACACGCCTTCGATCATCACGTTCTGATACCCTTCCGCGAACACGCCTTCCTTAAAAGTGATGCTCCCTGTCCGTTTGTTGACGACGTAGCTCGATGGATTCAGATCCGCTCCGTCAACTTCGACACGACTCACTTCGAGCAATGGGAAGCAACGTGTAAACACACGGATGAGGGCGTTCCCGTCCACTCGGTCTTGAAAATTGACTGGGCGGAAACACATTCCGGTCCGCCGGTCGATTTCTTCCATCGCTTCCTGAATCCACTCCGAACGAACTTCAAACGGCTGGACTTCTCCGTCGGTCACCGCGCTCACCAAATCTGAATTGGTGTAGGCAAAGGTAGCGGTCGCAGTGACGGACGCTGATAAAACAGAAACAAGAACAGTCATTTGGAGTCCGCCTCAATGCGCTCCTCATAGGCTTTAAGTTTTTCTTGAAAGCGATACTCCAACTCCGACATCGCCTCGTCCTTGGCCTTGCGGATTGCGATCAACCGTTCTTCGGACAATTCGCAAACGACCGCGAAGCGTTCAACGCAGGTAAGCGCCTCAATTAATTTCTGATGATTGTTTTTGAGGTTCTGAACGAACCGGTGGCGTTTAACCGCCGCTGTCGTCAGAGGGGCATTCGCGGAATCCGTGAATACGGACACCTTCGGCATGTGGTCCCGGATTGAATGGTCTTTGCGGTGGTCGATAACCGCCAGCTCCCGTTCCACAACGGATTACCTGCCACCGGAACCGTCACCCACGCCCGTGGTTTTTGATGCGGTAGTGTCCGCCGTCGGGACGTTGGACGTTCCATCCGACCACGACGTGACGGTGTCCTCGGTTTCCAATTTATACGCGAACGTCTGGCCGTTTTGAGGGAAAGGGACTTCGTTGTCTGGACGACGGTTCACAAGGTTCCCCGCGCTGTCGTCGAACGAAATTCGCCCTGTGCCTTTGGGAATCAAAGCGGAATTAACCTTGAGAGCTGATCCCGCGTTGAACACCGCGCCAACCGAACGGAAAATGTTGTAGCCGTTTGCATTAGGATCACTTACCGCGTCCCATGACACCACCACTTTATTGGAAGACACCTCAGTGGCGAGATTCTGGGTGATCGACGAGATCAATTCCACAAACACGAGATGGAGATTCTCCGTCATCACTTCGCTCGAGAGATTGGAGGCGTTTCCCTGAGAATCGACGGCGAACAAGTAGTAGGTGAAATCTTTTCCGTTGTCGGTATCGACAAGTGATTGATCTTGGAACGACGTGGAAGCCGACGATATTACGTCGTTAACCGTCACAACACCTGACGCCGCCAAAACATTCGTCTTGGTAGGAACCGAAACAGAGGCGTTGCTCGGAACCCGGTAAAGCTCGTAATGATCCAAATCCTGCAGGGTGGTTTCGTACTTAATCGCGATGCGGTTGCCAGTGGTGAATCCGCCGATCAATTCCGTGATAACACCGGTCGGCAAATCGACGTTGTAATGCGTCGCTTCAGTCTTGGAAACGAAGGTGACTTCTTTAACCACTGACCCGGAAGCGTGAGAGAAGAAAAGCCCGTTCTTTAAGACGATTTCTCCCGTTCCGGTGTTGACGGATTTAACTTCCGCGTATTCCTCTTTGCCGGTGATGCCGTCCTCAATCACGATCACTGCGTCCGTCACAATATCCACGGGCACTGGCGTCACCACATTGATGATGCGTTGACCGTGAACGGCGCTGGCGGAGAGAGTGGTCTGAAGACCAGAGGCTGCCGTCCGTTCATAAACGGTGTACGACCCCGCCACGATCGGATCAAATTGGATTTCATGAACAGCGCCGTTGGTGCCTTCGGCCAGATCAGGCGTGTTGTCGGGGTTCTTCAGAAGTTCGCCGCCGATGATTTCGTTGCGGGTGGGAGCCGTCCAATTCAAAGTGATTCGCGTTTTTCCTTTCGGCGTCGGGCCGTCGACAAATTGAAGCGCCTGAATAAGTCCAAGGATGGGCGGCTTGGGCGCGAGAATATCCGCCGCGAGGTTTCCTAGAACTTGCTGTGAAAGTAGTGACTCAAGAATGGCCATAAAATACTCCTCCCGAAATTAGGTGTTGTTCGCGATCTGATTGGTTGCGTTGCCGCTGTTGTTAACAATGACCGCCGACGCATTTCCGACGATAGTGTTGGTTCCTGCGCCGGCGTCCAGACGGATATTTCCGCCTTGGCAAATATTTCCAATATAGGTTCCAGCGCTTCCGCCGATGATGATGGCGTTGTTGCCGCCACCTATGAAAATCCCATTCCCGATGACGATTTTGTTTGACGTGCTGGCGCGTATTCCAGCTCCAGAAACCGTTCCCTGATTTCTGATCAGGCGACAATTAATGACTTGGGTCGGTTGCTGCATGTAATCGTTGACGTTGCCGTTTTGACTCTGGAAGAGATTGCAGTTGTCAATTAACTCGCCGCCTTGGACAATGGCGGTTCCGAGAGGATTGCCGTCATTCGTGAGAATGCAGTTCCGCATCTGTCCATCGCTAAGAAAGATCAGGGCGTTGGTGGCTCGATTGCGAATGATTTGAATGTTTTCGACAAGAGGTCTTGAGGCATTGAGAAGGGCCGCATAGCCGGAGTTGGCTGTCCGATTGGGAAAATTTTCGTCGATGGTTAAATCACGAAGACCGATATTTGCGCCACCCGCGTTAACCAAGTTGGATGCGCCAAACGTCGGATCGCCGAGAAGAACCGTTGCGTGACGGCCCTGGCCCGCCAACGTGACCTTGGCTGGAATGTTGAGTGTGGCGTTGATGTTATAAGTGCCCTCGCGGAGCATAACTACACCCCCGCCAAGCGAACCAACCGCGTTCAAGGCGGCCTGTATATTTCCAGTATCGGTGGCCGCCACGCCCGTTGCCGCCGCCACAACCGCGGAGGCGTATCCAGAGGCTCCGCCGCCACCAAAATTAATTTGGATTTTGTTGTTTGGCTGATCCTGAATAAGAGTGATGCCACCGGTGCCTTCCAATTTCACATCACCAATTAAGGGCGAAGCTTCGCCCTCTTTTCGAAGGCCAGTCACGCCCGCATTGGCGATGACGATCTTGTCGTTGGGATCGTCTTGAGTAAGTTGCATCCCCGCGCCCTGCTCCAACGACACATCGCCCGTCAAACTCGTGGCCTCGCCCGTTTTCTTGAGCGAAGTCACTCCGCCTCCGCCCGCCGTGCTAACGGTGACGTCGCCGGTTCCATCGGCGGGATTAACGTTGATGCCGGAACCAGCGATGATCTTTTTCACGGAAGTGCGGGCGGTATTGGTAATCGGAACTGAAATCAAATTGTTGGTGGCGACATTGCCGGTGTCGGTGTAATTGATCGTCGACTCGCCAGTCACTTCGATAAGGAATTTCTCTTGTCCGGTAAGAGTGGATTTATAAATCCGGTATCCGGTCGCACCTTTCGCCACTTCCCATTGGAGGATGACCGGAAGAGGCGTCACTGGCTGGCTGACTTGCGCCTCAATCGTAGAGGGAATCTTGTTCTCGGTAGTTTCACCAGCCGCGTTGATGGCGGTGACCTTGTAGAAATAAATGGTGTTGCCGAGGAGTTCAGCTCCGACGCCGCCGGATCCAAGCGTGGCCAAGAGCGTTCTCGGCGGCCGGAGTGATCCCTGTTGCGCATGCGCGTCCACCAGATCCAGATTGGCGTTGTGACCTTGGCCCCAGTTGAGGTCGCCAGTGTCGCGTTTGGTCAATTTCAGTTTGTCTGTGAATGTTTCAGCCATAAATTTTCCTTAGAAGCCGTATGCTTCAACGTCAAACGGCGCTTGTCCGTACCCTCGGAGTGGCGAACCGAAAGGCCGCTGACTGAAGGGCGGAAAACTGAATCCAGTCGTGTCGGGATTTCCATAAGGCGCATCCCCAAATGGACTGTCACCGCTTCCGCCTTCTTCAACCGCGACGAGGACGTAGTGCCGGTTGGGTCCCGCCTGCGGATCAGAATCATCGAACTGAAACACATTCGTGTTCAGCTCCCGTTCGTCAGCGATCAACTCACCCAGTTCGTCCTTGTTTTCGGAACGGTAAACCCGGAACCCCAACAACCGATGCCCCTCTTTAACGCTCACTGGATAGTCCGCCCAATTCAGCCTCACGAATCCCGGTGATCCTTGCGTGACTCTGAAGTTCGGAACAGGCGGAAGAGGAAATACAGGCATAGGAGTTCCATCATCTCCCGCGTTTCTTTTTCGGTTTGGGCTTCGGCGCTCTTGGGATCGGCTCGGCGTGATTGGAACCGTTGAGACTTGGAACCAACTCCGTTTCTTCCACCTCGATGTCCTCATATCCCAGCATGACAAGACGGTCACGCGTCTCTGGGAGCCTAACTTCGCACTCGCCGTTTATGACGGTGATTAGGCCTTCGCTGTAAGAAGTTTCGTATTGGGGCGCGTCAGGCGTCCCAAGCGGCTCATTGAGTCGTTTGAGTTTGAACATACCTCCCGCTTACAGCGTGACTCCAGCTAGCCTCGAGACCTTGATGTCATTTCCAAGAACAAGCGCCAGATCTTCAAAAATATCGAACTCGCCAAACTGTGAGGATTTTTGGGCAAGCCGAACCATTTTGAGCGGCGTGAGTTCTCCAACCCACACCGCGCTCGTGTCCAACACGAAAATGTCAGTGGCTGCGTTGGACGTGCCTTGGGTTTGGGCATCCGAAACAAAAATGCTTCGGAAGATCGGGATGCCGTTGTAAACCTGAACGCGGAATCCACCCGCCACTTCCATCGTGTCCACAAACCGCTGCTGAGATTGAAGCAGGGAATTCAACTTTCGATTGGCTTTCTTGGACATGATGAGCATATTGGGATTGCCCCGGTTCAAGTCCAGAACTTGATCCATGAGATCAAGGGTCAGTGGCGCGCCATTTGCTCCCGCGACGACAGTTTGGCCAGCAGGAGTCAATTTTCTCAGGCCGTTAAACTGTTTGGGATTAAGCATGGAATCTCCGTTGATAATCGCGTCCTCTTCGGCATCGCGAACGGCTTGTAACGCGTTCTCCACTTCCTCTGCCTCGATATCAAGGAGCGATTTCCCGACCGCCACAAGCTTCCTTGTGACTTTGCCGCGCTGAATGACGGTTTTGTACGGGAATTTCTTCTGGGCATAACTGGCCTGTGTCTCCACTGGCTCATCGGTGTCGTCAACAAACGAGCCTCCGGCTCCGCGAGACGTCCGCTGATTGAGTATCCAATCCGTTCCTGACCCAGGCTTTCTCGGCAGGTTTTTTCGAAGCGGATTATTGACCTCGATTAGTTCCTGCAGAACCCTGTCAACCAAAGGTTGCTGCAGAGTGTTTCCGGCGTTCGCGATGTTCAGCGCTTTCTTCAATTGCTCCAAATCATTTGTCATGGCGTTGTATCCTCCTTAGGCTTGCTGAAGGGCGAGCGCCACTTTCAGCTTCTTCTGGGGCGGCAGACCTTCAAATGTTTTTTTGAGCTCGTCGCCTTGCGGCTCCTGATCAACCAATCCCTTTCGCATGGCCGGGATTTGTTTGAGCATTGGCTCAATCTGTTTCGTCACTTCGCTTGAAATCATTTCCGCCATCTCTTCTTTGCTGACGGTTTTCGGCATCGCGGATGCGGCGGGTGGTGTCCATTGTTCGCCGATGGCCTGCTTGAGCATGGCCTTGATCTGGATCGCGGTCGGTCCAATCTCACCGCCCATCGAAATAAGGCGCTCGAGCATCATGAACACCGGTTCAAGGGAAAGACCGTTGGTCTTTTTTGTTTCCTTGTCTTTTTTCGCCTTAGCGTCTTTGCTTGCAATCTTCTCCGGCGCTTGATCCTGCGGTGCCGGAGTATCTTGGGGTGGGGTTTCGGGTTTCGCGTCTGCCGGTTTGTCCTGCGGAGCTGGAGCGTCAGCCGGTTTTTCGTCGTCCGGTTTGATTTCCTCAATAATGGTTTCTTCTTGAGACATGGGGTCTCCTCCTGTGTTTTTGGAATCGATTTCATCAAGCGCTTTCTGGACGTACCAACCGATGGCGCGGGCTTCCGGGTTGGCGGGAACCGACACGAGCGACACTTCCACGAGCGCCATGCGCTTGATGACGTTCACCACCCGGTCCAAGTCAGGCATGTATTTCTTCTCACGCTCCAACACTTGGCCTCGAATGGAAAATTTGTTGAGGACGCCCTCTTTGATCTTCTGGATGATGTCGGGTTCGGTCTTTGAGATGAGGACGTCGATGAGGAGTCCGTTTTTGTCGAACTCGGCTTTCGTGACTTTCCCGATGGGAATTTTGATGTCGTGGTTTAAGAGGACGGTGGAGTTTTTGACGAGGTCAAGCTGGGAAGCGCGGAGCGCCTCTTCGGTGATGAGGTCGCCTTGGAGATCAAAATCAGTGGTGGCGGCGTAACCCACAATATGGAACTCGCCTTCGGTTTCCGCCTGCTTGGTGATCTCCAGCGGAAAATCGAATGAGATGTTTTCCAGTATTGCCGTTTCCTGTTCCATGACCCTCCGGGCATAAAAAAAGGCGCTGTCACCTGAGAGCCCCGAAAGACCCACAGATAACAGCGCCTTGGTTTTCCCAACAGCGCGCTAAGCTACGCTTCGATAAATTCCTTCACGTTTTCTTCCAACAGCGTCTCATGCTTCTTGAGGCGGACAATCCGACCACTTTCAAAAACCACCTCAACCGTTCCGAAAAATCTGTCGCCCGCGAGCCGCGCTAAAAACGCGCTCATGGCCTCATCCGAAACGGTCGGTTTCATATCCATGCCAATATTCTGGATCATGAGCCTTTCATCCGTCCATCAACTTTCAATGTGTTTACGTTCTTATTTCCATATCCTTTTCCCAAGCATGGAAATAAGAGCTGGGAGAACGACCAGCGTTAAAAGCGTGGACGAAATGACCCCGCCGATCACGACCGAAGCCAATGGCCGCTGGACTTCCGCGCCCACGCCATGCGATAGCATCATGGGCAGGAACCCGAACACATCGACAAGCGCCGTCATAAGAACAGGCCGAATCCGCATATCCGTTCCCGTTTTAATGAGTTCTATTCCGCTCATTCCTTTTTTCTTGAGGTCGTTGAAACAATTGATGAGCACAACACCGTTTAGGACCGCGATGCCCGAAAGCGCCACAAATCCCACTCCGGCGGAGATGCTGAATGGAAGGCCGTTCAACATAAGACCCAACACCCCGCCTACGAGCGCCAACGGAACGCAGGAAAAAACCAAAAATGTTTGTAACGCGTTTCGGAAAGCGGCGTAGATGATGAACAGAACAAGCACCATGACGACGGGCGTCAAAAACAGGAGCCGTTCTTTGGCCTGCTGCAGATTTTTAAAGTTGCCGCCCCACTCCATAAAATACCCCGGAGGTAGCTTCACAGCTTTCTCGGCTTCGGCCCGCGCTTCTTGAACGAACGATTCCGTGTCTCGGCCGCGCGGGTTGACCATAATCGCGGCGCGCCGTTTCCCTTGTTCTCGCGAGATCGCTCCATAGGCGTCCTCAAAATGAACATCCGCTACGCTGGAAAGCGGAATCGTGGAATTCGCGGCGATTCCGACCGGTAGATTCTTTAGATCGCTCAAGTTGGAGCGGTGGGCTTCATTGAGTCGCACAACAATCGGGTAACGCCTTAGTCCCTCATAGATCGCACCCACCTCTTCTCCACCAATCGCCACGCCGACCGATTCCATAATTTCGTGACTGGACAAACCCAGTCCTTGCAATGTTTTGATATCCGGCTCGACGTGGAGAAGCGGCGTTTTTCCTTGAAGCTCA